>JAJSLM010000001.1:300000-441057 GCA_026127925.1 Thermoplasmatales archaeon | reverse complement strand
AGAAAGCATTACCTAAAAGGCAAAAAGAGAGGGTATAATAATACCTTCCCTCCTTCTATCGTGTCATACAAAGCGATTTAGAAGGCATAATTTCTGAAAAAACACAAAAAAAGTATATAACCATTTCCAAAGGAAAAGCGGATTAGGGGTAAGAAATAGATCCGCCTCCTCAAAAAAATATTACTTCCTTAACAACGAATTACAGAACCTTACCTTGCTCAAACATTCCACGCATAAGCCCGTTGTATTCACTTCGCTTATGACCTCGTCCTCGTCTATTTTTATCCTGCATATTTTACATCTCATATTATTACCTTAACAAATGTCTAAAACGTTCCTTCTCATATTCTCTTACGTCATTTCGGTTAGCTCTCTCAACTACCACGTCATTCTCGTATAACCTGAATTTGAAGTATTGGGCTTCTGCACAACTACCATCTCGATATTTGGGGTAATAGACGCCGATGCCCTCCTTCTCTCCATAATGTATTTCGGAAAACACGGATATATCAAAATCCTTCCTATCTATACATAACGCAATAAGTATTATCGTATATGTTCCTCATTCCATGTGACATAGTGTTTTGAGGATTTCATTTTCTTCAATCCATAATAGGAACTGCCTGGCAACCACTTTTATCATTCCTTTAAGATCGGGGAAGTACTGGTTATGCAATTTCAATTTTTTCAGGAGTTTCCACACCCGCTCTATGGGATTCAGTTTTGGGGAGTATGGTGGGAGATAATCAAGAAATAGCAGTTCTTTATGTTTCTCCAACCATGGCAGGAGCAACTTTGCGTGATGGTATCTGGCGTTGTCCAGAATGATCTGCATCTTCCTTCCTTCTCCACGCTTCATCAGAACGGTAAGAAATCTCAGGAAGGTTATGGCGTTGAACACATCTGACATCATGCCTGCGAATTCTCCTGTCCGGATGTTCACAGCGCCAAATACGCTCATACCTTTCCTTGTGGGATACTGCAGTACTGATGGATCCTTATCTTCGGGTGGTATCCACATGGCCAGGGTGGTTCCATGCTGGTAGAAATGGCATTCGTCCAGTGACCATATATCTGTATCGCCTCTCTTCAGGTCTTCAGAGAGTTTTTTTAAAAGCGTCCTGTTTCACAGGATCGCCCTTGGAGATTACCGATCTGGGCTTTCGTCTGCGGAACTTAAGCCTGTGAAAGATCAGCTGGCATGTCCTTACACTCACTTTCACGTGAAATTTCTCGGAGATATGATGCATGAGAAGCTTTCCGTCCCAGAGATTTTGTTCATATCCGAATTCTCCGGGTCCTTTTCTCAGGTCGTTGTTTATTACATCCATCTGCTGAGGTGTGAGCCTTGATGGTCTTCCGTGTCTTTTCCCCTCCATGAGGGCATTAAAACCCTTCTCGTTGAATCCGTTTACCCACCTTTCCATTGTTTTGGGGTTCTCACCAAGTATGCTTCCCGCGTCATAACAGTTCATTCCTTCGCTGACGAGAAGTATGCCATGCAACCGGTGATCATACCTTGATTCCTCTGAACGGGATATCTCGTTCCGTATTGCTATAGACATCTCTTTTGCATTAGTTATCACAAGCTTTTTCATAATTTCATAAGGTGTCAGAATATTTAAAGTATACGACAATACTTATTACGCTGTGTATATTTCCATTACTTCTACTTTGCCTGATAAGATTTCCCGCAATCCTGCTTCTGTTATGTTCGCATTTTCGTTTTTTATTTTTGTTATCATTCTCTACGCCTTTTTACCTTCAACTTTCTTCGTATTTTAATGGATTTCCCGCAGGATTTATGCACATTGATATAGGGTATGATATGCTCAATGTGTTCCCATTCGTATATCGTCTTACCACAGATGACGCATATTTTAGTGTCTGCTTCCTCAACAATAATTAAATCCCTGTTCCTCACATAATCCCTAATAATATTTGCAAGAAAAGATATAAATAACTACCTTTTCGGTTTAATAATTACATCTGGCATTTCTATTGTATATACCGCTTCCCTCCTCTTTGCTATTTTTCCCTTGTGCTTGCGGGTTTCTCTTCTCTCTATTATCTTGTCTCTTAAAACCTTCAAAAAAATAAAACCATAGAATACCATAGTTATCAGAAATGCAAAAAAAAGTAAGGTCATAAAAATTACAACCGTATACTTGGCATTTCAAAAGCTACCTGTATTTCCTTGTGTTTGCGGAATCTGCCTGTTTCAGCAATTGTTATCTGTATTTTAGCTCCCTGCACAACTACGTCTCTGCCTGTTTCCCTCGCATAGTTGAAGGCATCGGCATATACCTTTTGACTGACTTCCACGATACCGCTATCTTCCAGAACGTCATTAAGAGCATTTCTATCCCTGCGCCTAACGATAACGTTCTTTTTTACAGAAATAGGCTCAATTTCAAATTCATTATTCATTTTTCTTCACCTCCCCCGCCTTCATCGGCGAATATTTCTTCTGTTTTCAGTTCTTCAGCCTCCTGCGTAATAAGATAACCGATTAACCGCGTCTTCAATCGGGGAAACCACATCCTTATCTCATTCGCATAGTTTTCTAAATTATCAAGGTGCGTATGAAAATCCGCTAACTGCTTCTCTGCGTATGCTTGTGCATTTCTCATCTGCTTATCTTCCCTCCTCCTTTGAAAAAAGGGTCTATGGAACAACTTTTTAACGTTTTTCTGGTTTTCCTGTTCCTGTGGTGTAAGACTTTTCCACCAGTTCTTTTTTTTGCTCTCTTTCATTTTATTTCCCCTCCTTTGCCTTGTTTTCAGCAATCCAGTCCTGTGCTATTTTCTCTATTTCGTCAGGGGTATGCGTGTATGTCATAGAGTTAAGCTTGAGTTTTTGAGTATAAGTTAAATATTTTCTGCTATCTCTTGCGTGTGCCTTTCCATTCTCCCATAATGCCCGTTGCCTCGCTTTTTCTTGCTCTTTTATATCTTTTTGCTGGATTTTCCAATTCTGTTTAAGCCACTTCACTTCTGTTTTCAATGCTCTTTTTAAATTAGGCTTTCCTTCTCTTCTCCACGCTTTCTTTCCATGTTCAGCGATATACTGTCTTTTGATTTCTTTCACGTTGTCATTTCCTTGTTTCGTTTCCCGTCTATCTATCTGCTTCTGCACATTCGGATATTTCCTTCTAAATCGCATTACGATGAATACTGCACACATTATACCAATAAGTCCCGCTATCCAGCCTATTAATAGAGAAAGAATAGCACCTATTATCCACCACGACACCAAAAACACACCTACCTGTTTCCAAACTTTCATTATACCTCCTCCTGCATTCCAGCCCACAAATCTACTAAAGTTAGAATCTTGATTGTCGGATATTTGTTCTCGTATTTCGGCTTGATTAAGTCATTAGGGACTATAATTAAGACTTCTTTCCCCTGCTTCTGATACGCATTTATCCTTCCTTCCAAATCCGCTATGGAATTTTTAAAACCTGTCTCAATTTCATATACTGCCTTCTTGGTCTCAATATCAGCACTACTTATCCCGTCAGGTTTCACCTCGTAGACTATGCCTTTCTGTTTTAGGATTTCGGCACACGCATTAACCAGATAAGTATGATAATCACTTGGATAAGACCCTTTTCTGCAATAAACAACTTCCTCAACAACATACGCCTGCCCATTCCTGAACTTTACATTAGCTGTTCGTTCAGCGATTATTTCAGAATTGGTCATCATTTTTTTAAGGACACTTTTAATTTTAAGTTTGACCTTAGCAATTTCCTCTTTATCCTTGGTCCGACTTAACGCTTTGGCTATTTCCTGAATATTCAACGCACCATTTAGAGAATTTATGATTTTGTCCTCGTACTTAACGTTCTCAAACTTGTTATTGTCTGTTTCAACGGCTTTGTCCCCTTTTATCCTTAATTCATTCACGGGATAAAATTCAGGCTTCGGGTTTTTCAAAGTATAAATATAGATATCATCTAAATTGTCAGTTGCAATATCTACAAACTCATGACTCATCAGTCTTGTAATTATCCAATGCAAAAGCAAATTAATTGCTTTAATTCTGTTAAGACTTCTCTCACCAAGCTGTTTACTGCTAAATATCGTGGCTGTGTTGCCCTGCACTACATCGCCTAAATCGTCTAACTCCTGCGTAGCCAGAAGCATAGACCCTGTGGAGCGGATTAATCGGGACATATGCGGTATTATGGTATCCTTGCGAAATCCGTCTTTTGTTTTCAGGAACAAACTCGCTTCGTCAATAAAAAACATAGTGTTTAACCTCCTTTTCGTTAGTATCTCTTGGAATAATTGCCTTAAAATATATTCCCCATAAAAAACAAATTGCGTTTCTGTCAGCCCTTCAAAATCTAAAACCGCTTCCTCAGGAATAGGATAATTTATCATTTTCTCGGAAAATACGGAATTCACATTATTTAGAATGGACTGCAAAGAGGCCTTCGTGTTCCCGTCTTTTTCCGTGTTCATTTGCTCAAACGCCTTATCCCTGAACTCCGTCCACGAGTGGCTTTCCTTTGCGATGCTTTCAACTAATGCTGGGATTTGTCCCGCCTGAATGCCTGTCTTACCCTCTGCAATATGAAAAGCCACTAAAAACACTTCAACGAAAGTTTTTATGTCCACAAAAACGTTAGGAATTGCCTCGCTAATTCGCAGGGTCGGTATATTCAATTCACTATATCGGTCTGTGTTTTTATATTGAATTATAAGTTTTTTCTTAGCTTTGAATTCTTGAATAAGAAAATATGAAAGCGTGGTTTTTCCGCTTCCTGCACCGCCAATAAGGGCAATATTCGTATTCCTCTTTTGTTGGATATAGTCAACAATATCCACTTTCCTAACATAAGTCCTAAACCTCTGGTTTTCCCTCCACAGCTTACCTTGAGTGTTTGCCTTATCTTCCTCTTTTGCTTCGGCAATAATACAGAATAGGTTTTCATCTAGCACGTCATTTTTAGTATTAGTCAATTCCAAAACGCCAAAAGTCAGGAAAATGACAACAATACTTATAATTAAGTCAATTCCAATTAAAACAAAGGAATATAGGAAAATAAATACCAAAATACCCATCACTACCGCAAAAAATGTCAATTTACTATGCCCAGCTTTTCGCATAGGCGGTTTATTAATTGTCATAATTATTTACCTCTTCCAATATATTTAGCCCTTTCTATATCCAGAATATTGAGCCAAACGCCCACCGCACCGATTAGTTCCTCGCCTTCCACTTCGTTAGGCATAGAAAGTATGATTTGAAGAATGGCTGAATTAGGGAATTTCATAGCGAAGCGGTTCTTGGGTATCTGTATATTTACCCGATTAACCCGTGTATTACCTGTGTCATTCATTCTTATCTAACTTCTAATTGAATGAAAGAATAAATAGGGTTAATACCATAACTATTACGATGAGTGAATATAATAGCCATATTGAATATTATCCTTGTGCTTACTGCGAAGAAATAATCAATGTTCTATCATCGAAAGATACATTTCTAACTCAATACCAGCTTACTACCCTTCTAAAAAGAAAGATGAATCAGAAAACCACCATAAGACATATTGACGAGCTAATAAAAAATGGAGTCTTAGTAGATTTCAGTAATCCGCCACTTCTTCTTTTTGATGAAATACGAGACACATTTATGGAAAAGTCAAATGCGGAATATGGAAAGCCCGTTAGAAAAGGAATGCTTGATTTCACGGAGGAAAGAGACCTTACGTTATTGATGAAAATAATAGAAGGAAGTCAAAAAAGACAGAGAAGGCGATATGTATTGTGGTTTGATTATGATTGGTTAAGGGGCCATTCTAGAACCTCAACCTCATAACTGCCTTGCCGTTAGGCAATACTGCCTCAAAATCGTATCCATCGCTAATATACTGCTCTATGTCGCTTACGGGTATGACCTTCTGCTTCGCTCCGTTGTCGCTCATCGCTCCCGCTACCTTGTCCCTTAACAACTGCTGAAAGTCCTCGTTGCTCACATTTGTAAGGTCTATCTTGTCTATCTCTTCCTGCTTGTAGCCCACTGCCGATAAGAGCTGTTGCTGTAAGAATAGCTTGGCGTTGTCCTCCGATACCTCGGATATTCTGGTTTCAAGGAATTTCAAACACTTCCGATAACTCTCTCGCATTTCCTCTATCATATCTGGCGGTAGCCTCTTGTTCGTGCTGTATCTCGCCTCAATGTCTCCCTTATGACCCATTATGAACTGCCTCCAAGGGGAAATAAGCTCGCAATACATAGGGTCTCCAATCAAAACCAGCATTAACAATAGCCTTCTTAATGTCTCTTGCTACCAACGCTGTTCTTAGGTGTTCATTTCGCTCCTGTCCTCTTTTTTTCTCTCCCTTTGGGTCTAATTGCAGAATAGGGGAATTAAACGTTAGTTTTTCTCCTTCCAATACCCTCTTGCCCAAATACTCTGTTAAGTAATCCAATCCTTCCTTGCTCAGAAATGTAAAATACTCATTCCTTGCCTTAGACAGATTGCTCCTTACTCTAATCTTTGCTGGAATTTTCTCAAATTCTACTCCTGTGGTTGATAGTTTAACTCCTTCTATGTCTGAAAGTTTAAGGCAATCTGTCCCCTCATAATCTCCTAATGTTTCTGGTCTTAGACCTGAATACGCCATTAATGAAGCCGATACCCTCGCTCTTGCGGTAGCCATCCTTAATATCTTTCCCAAGTCTTCCTTGCTTGGCACTCTCTCATTCTCTGACCTTAAATTACGATTTTCGTTCTTGATGTTGATGTTTAGCTTAACATTAATTCCATTAAATCTAAGCCAAGAAATTACGGGCTTTTCAGCATACGAAATATATGACCCTGCCTTGCCTTCCTTTTCCATTTCCCTTATAACGTCCATTATTTTATATCTGAAATCTTCACGTCTTGCAAGTTCCAGAAGTTCCATAGGATTGGTGTTATCCCTATCGCACCATAAGAGTAAGTGCCTAAAATAAGTCTCTGCTGTGATTACTGAATGTGCCTTTAGATTTTCATACCATCTCTTCAATTGTAGATTAAACTCTGGGCTACCCTCTGTAATAATCCAAACAAACATAAAAAGTATCCGTTTATTTAATTAAAAGGATAGGTAGGGAGTTGAACCCTATTAGATGGGATCTGCAGTCCCACGCATGACCGCTCTGCCACCTATCCGTTTGTTTTGCCATTCTTGATATTCACGCCATATAAATTACTTAAGCTAAAGGGAAAACTATATGGGCATAAGTTCGTGCGGCTAAGCATTTATTAGTAGGAACTCTCCGATCAAACTCAAATTCCAAGGTTTCTCCTGTACTCTATTGATATATTGGGAGGTCCCATTGCCTCTTTGCCCAATTCATATTCACATTTCGAACACTTCAGGGTCATGTCTTTGAGAACATGAAAACTGGTATTTCCACAATTTGGACACGAGCTTCTCACAAATAAGTCTATTCTCGGTACATTATTTGCTCTCGGGCTTCGCTCTTTTTTAATCTCCTGATGATCGGATCCTAGATCTTGATTAATGTCATTGTTTGTCGGAGGCTTCAGTGCAAACCTCTCCATTGAGAACAGAGAATAAATTCCAAGGAATCCCACGATCATGAGAATTATATAGATCACTAACGCCAAATCAGGATTAAACGAGGAGATCGCACTTTCGGCAATTCCTGCCATTGATAAAGTGAAATAGGAAAGGAAACCTTTGAAGAACCCAAACTTAAGGATTATGATATTCAACACAAATGTTATGAATAGATCGGAGATGAGTATAATTATAGGACCTCCCTCTATGGCTGCGATTATAATTGCCAGAATCATTGCAATAAGTAGTAAACTGTTTGTTTTCACATCGTAATTCAATAGATTGTTGAGGCTAAATTTTCCAATAATTATGAGATAAACGCAGAGAGCAATAACTACGGGAACAAAGTCCAAAAGGAAGGTAGAAAGGAGGACAGAGGAGGATATAAAATAGTTCTGAGCAGGAAATGACATATTATATGGAAACTCTTTACCAAGTGAAGGGATAAGATAATCAATAAAGGCCGAAAATATAAGCTGGACAAGAACGTATAAAGAGAAATAACGGAAATATATGGCGGAATTTCTACCGGTGAAACCTTTCGAGAACATTTTGAGTTTCACAACAAATGTCACAATTGCTATAGCAGAGGTAAGTGCGACAGCTGTGATAATCAAGAGGAAAATACTTGAGGAAAGTGTAAAACTAAAGATCAGGTACAGATATGTTGGAATACTCCTAATAATTTGAAAATCACTAATTGTTGAGGGCAAAAGGTAGAAAAAAGAGATTATTGCTATGCCGATCAAAACGAGACTGAAGATTTCTAAAACCGTGTCAAATGTCCTCGGTACTTTTTTTGGGTCTTGTTCGGCGTCCATAATACTTTAAATGTTAAGGACTTAATGTAATATTAATCCTCTTGTTAAGAACACCTTTGGTAAGTGTGGTCTTGTAATTGATGGTACCAACTTCCTCTGTGTTTGAAACGTTTGTTCCGAATTCCATCTGCGAAGGGAGGCCTTCTATGTGCATAACTCTCATTTTATCTCCGTCGGGTACCTTTTCTTTACATATCTTCATCATATCTAGGTCTTTTAGAAAATCCGCCCGTTCTACATAAGAGAATGTTACATCTTTTCCGGATTGCATTATCTTGTTAGCCTCTGCAATAAGCGATTCTACATCCTGTTGAGTCAAAGTTTCAACTTCGATGTCGAACCATGCTTCAGTATCGTAGGTCTGATTTATCCTTGTCGTACCTTTAAGCATAGAGTACGTTAACGCTGTGAGAACCTTCAGAGCAGTACGGAATCTCATGTGAAGATAGCGTATATCCCAGTCTATAATCTGATGCACTTTCTTTCCTTTTGTGTCCGCAGGGAACGTGTCAAGAGACATCAGGTGTATACTCGAACCATCCTGCCAAGTATCTACTATAAGATATTCTTTGTTATCGATCAGAACCTTTCCCTTGTCATTGGGCTGGCCATCCATGGTTGGATAAAATATCGTCTGATCCAAAATTAAATCTGTGAATTCAAACCAAAGTGCAGTTCCATCGGCTTCCTTGAGATATTGGTTGTCCAAATAAAGTTGCTTAGTGTCCATAATATATCCGTATCTTGAATACTAAATGTGTTTAAGTAATTTGCATGTTACATTTGTCTTCTTATTTTTGAAGTTAAGTATATGATTCACATCACTATATCCCCATCGTGTCCGACGATAACCTGTCCTATTTGTATGGTCTAACCCGTGATGGTATCAAGCTTGGCTTAGCTGTTACACGAGAATTTTCGAACTATTTAGAATACCCAGAGAAAAAATTCAAGTCGATACATATAGCAGGAACAAACGGCAAAGGATCAGTTTCAGCCTTCGTATACAATACACTTCATCAGAAATACTCAGCGGGACTGTATACCTCGCCGCATCTGCTAAAGTTTAACGAACGGATTGTTGTGAATAACGAGATGATAACGGATGATGAGATCAATTACTTTGTCTCCAAGAATAGGAATTTCATAGATGCAATGGCCGCAAAAAAAATGCGCCCCACTTTTTTCGAAACGACGACCCTAATGGCCTTCGATCTATTTGCAAGGAAAAACGTAGAATATGCTGCGGTTGAGGTGGGACTGGGTGGCCGACTTGATTCGACGAACATAGTAATGCCGGAAGTATCCGTTATTACCCAGATCGGGTACGAACATTTTGACCGACTTGGTTGCTCAATAGATTCGATCGCCATGGAAAAGGGGGGCATAATAAAGAAGAGGAAACCCACGGTAGTTCTAGAAACAAAACCTGAAGCCGTAAAGGTCCTCAAAAGAATATGCGATCTAAAGGATTCTAAATATATTTCAGTGGAAACAAATAGCAAGATAACAGATCTAGAAAGCAACCTCAACGGGACAAGCTTCACTCTCATAACAACAAACGAAGAATATAACATAGAGACGCGTCTAATAGGACAATTTCAAGCCAAGAATATTGCAACAGCTGTGCTTTCATTGGAAAATTCTGGGGCAGATGGATTAAAAAAGACCGACATAGAACGTGGAATCCTCTCGACAAAATGGCCTGGAAGAATGAACATAATCAGAAGAAATCCAATGGTCATGGTTGATGCTGCCCATAATCCGCCCGCAGCAGATGCATTACAGATCGCACTTAGCAAGTTGACACCACTAAAACCGTTGCTTGTGGTAGGGATGTTATCAGACAAAGATCAATATTCATATCTCAGGGCACTGAGGAGACTTTCCGATAGGATTATATTCACCACACCAAACGAACCTTTGAGATCTTTACCCGCTCAGACGCTGAGCAATATTTCTAATGGTATATTCGAGCATTCTGAGGTGATTCCGGACCCAATGGAAGCCTATAGGAGGGCATGCGAGATTTCAGATTTCGTTTTAGTTACAGGATCGATTTATCTCATAAGCGATATAATCGAATACGAGAACAAAGGAAAAATTGAATTTCTTCAGAAAGCATGATCTTGAATTGTTAACTATTCTGATCTAAAAAAGGTTTTAGTACTAACTACACTTATCGATCCTTTACCGGTGAATTATGAATCCATTTTCAAAATACATTAACTCGGAAAACAAGGTTTCTGCCCATCTGGAACTCCTTAATGAGTCTTTTATTCCCGATTCCTTTCCTCACAGAGAAGAGGAAATACAGCACCTTGTAGACATACTCAGTAGTGTTGTGAGGAATACTAGGCCTTCAAATATACTGATCTATGGAAAAACCGGAACAGGGAAGACCTCAACAACCCGGCATGTGATAAATCTTCTAAAGGAGGCAACTAAAGACAGGGTAACAACCTGCTACCTGAATTGCCAGGTAAATGATACACCGTATTCAGTTCTGACAACACTCGTAAATGGCTTGAGTGATGCAGATGAGAAGATACCGCTGCTTGGCTGGACCACGGACAGGATCTACAGTGAACTTATTTCAAGAATAAACGGCCTTTCTGGATTTGTTATAATCATACTTGACGAAATAGACAAGCTCGTGGAAAAGAGCGGCGGAGACTCGCTTTATGTTGTTCTTAAAATCCTTGAAGAGCCTACACTATCCAAGGTTTCTATAATAGGGATAACGAATGATACTAACATAATGAGCCAGATGGAACCAAGGATCAAGAGTCGGATGAATCAGGAAAGCCTTATTTTTCCTCCATATAACGCAACACAGTTAAAAGACATATTGAAATTCAGGCTAAATGGCGTAACAAACGAGGGACTCGTGGATGAGGGGGCGATAAGCCTTTGCGCGGCCATAGGGGCACAGGAACATGGAGATGCCAGGAAGGTTATCAACCTCATGCGAATAGCCATAGAAATTGCCGAAAGGAACAGCTGTGAAAAGGTAACAGAAAAAGAAGTCTATGCTGCCCGAGATAAGTTTGAAATGGATGTGGTAAAGGAGACAATCCTTACACTTCCTCTCCATAACAAGATAATTCTGTTAAGCACGATTGTGACACAGGAACTGAGCGATAAACTTCTCATAACTGGGGAAATTATGGATAATTATCGTGCCATATGTAATGAACTCGGATTTCAGGCTCTCACCTCAAGACGTGCAAGTGATATTCTCTCAGAACTTGAGGAACTGGGTCTTGTGATAACAACAACGAAGAGTCTTGGAAGGTACGGACGCACTCGATTTGTCAGGATCAATGGGGACCCAGCAGTTTTCAAAAAATACGTTCTTGAAGACGATAACCTTTCTCTGTTTAAAGGAAAGAACGTTACACGTCAGGCGAGATTTGATAACATATCTGGCGAAGAGAAGCTCACAAAGGAAGGATTTGATGAGTTCATCAATAAAATGGATCAATCCGATGATGATAGCTGATCCACGGAGAGCTGGTTTTTGAAACTTGTTACTCAGATCCTAGGCAAGAGAAAGCACATATCATCCACCATAGGCAACAACAGGAAATTATGTTTCTTAGAAAAATCCTTTGGTGCCTCAGTCCAGTCATAGTTATCAATCACTATTGCGAACCTTTTGTTTAGGTAAGGTAAAGCTGTTTCAAGCTCAAAAGTTACGTGCTCATAGGTGTGTTCAGAATCATGGAAGAAGATATCAAACGGAGCGTTTTTTTCAAGAACGTTCTTCAGAGTGTTCTTCGAATCACCGAGAACAAGGGACCAATTTTTCCGGAGTTTTTCTGGCACAAGGAAACCAACGGGCTTAGGTTCTGCTTCACCGTATCTTTCACCCTTATCGAAACTGTATAACTTTCCATTATCCAGTTTCAGCACAGAAAGTATTGCAAATGACGTACTACCAGGGCCGACGCCTGTTTCTGCAACCTTTTTTGCACTCATTAGGCAAACAAGTGAATAAAGCCAGGAAAGTTCTGAATATGAGACCTGCCAGTAATCCTTGCCCCCTATTTGTGAATCTACGTACGATATTATGCTTTCTGCCTTCCTAAACAATTTTGAAATGTCGTCCTCCGAACACTTAAGAAATCGCAACAGTTCTTCTTTTCTTTTAAAATCGGGTGAAACCATGGCGCTAAAACTGCCAATGATTTATAAATATTGCCCATAAACTCGCATTTTGAACTAATTACACGTCATCTATTCCTGCAAAATTTCTCTTTCTACTCAACTGGTAAAGGACAATATACCGGCGAAGAACTCTATGTCTGTTTCCCTTCCTTTTTTCTCCGAAATAATCTGATTGCAACAACTGCCTAATCTGTTTGAAAACCTCGCGTACTTACATAAATTCCTACATTTTTTATAGCAGTGTTGAGTTTCAGAATATTTCATCACGATTATGAAGATATAAAGCATGCTTAATGTAGATATCTTTGGGCCCATGATTCTGCGTACAAAGGAACGATTGTGCACATTAGCCTGAATATTTACCCACCTACAATAAATGGGAAGTAAATTTATACCATAAAGATTTAACCATTAACTTATGAATCAGATTATCCTCGCGCTTATGGGTCTTTTATTAGGGGTCTCGCTTGCAGGGCCACCTGGCCCAGTTACGGCAATCATGATTCAGAGAGCCATAAGATCTGCGCCAAAGAGCTTTGTTGTAGGCTTAGGTGCAATGACTGCAGATTTTACTCTTATGGTAATTATATTATTCCTCGGAACAGGGATAGGCATATTGAGATTCAGCAGGTACATATACATTGCGGGAGCATTTTTTTTCCTTTACCTTGCTTTTGTGACTTCGAGATCTAATGTGAACGCAGATAGCGACAAAGGCAGAGGTGGGAACGGATACATAATTGGCCTTACAATTGGTCTCATAAACCCTTTGCAAATTGGGTGGTGGCTAACTGCTGGCCTTAGCGTTTACGGAAAATTCGGCATAATTCCAATAGCATTCCTCTTCATTGGTATAGTGATATGGATATCATTCCTATCATTATTTGTTAATAAAACATCAATAAAATATGGAAAAAAGGTTGAGTTTGGAGTGAAGATATTCAGCGTCGCTTCACTCGTGATTTTCGGAATTTTGTTTATTTACTTAGCTTTTGCCTAAGATCAGTCGATGATCTTATCACTAAATGTCTTTTCTGGGTCTACAACCGTATAATGATCCTTGTTGAATACCACCTGAGTTGCTGGCGGATTGGTTAGATAGTTCGGAACGAATTGACTGAGTCTTTCAGTAAAGCTCGGAATCGTTTTGTTTTGGTAGAATAGACCAGTCGGGATTTTTTCTCCCCATTCAAGTGCCTTCTGATAAGCCTGCTGGAATTTCATGGCTGCAGAATCTGCGTTGTCCTTGGTTACAACAGGATCCCACGATGGCTCATCTTCCAGCCTGTAAACTCTTTCCCTGTACCAGTCCATTGTGTTTACGTCGTTGTAGGTCGGGCATGGTTGAAGGACGTCTATAACTGCAGATCCCTTATGATTCAGTGCCATCTTGATCAGTCCCTTCAATTGTTTCATGTCAAAGGAAAATCCTCTGGCGACGAATGAATAACCCGAGGATAATGCCAAAGCTATTGGATTGACCTTACCGAATATATTTTCCCTTGCAAGACTTTTTGTCTTCTCCCCCAGCGCCATCGTCGGTGCCGCCTGGCCTTTCGTGAGACCGTAAACAGCATTATCGAAAAGGACTATAGTCAGGCCCGTGTTCCTTCTTCCCTCAGCGACAAAATGCCCTGCCCCTATGCTTAAAAGATCCCCGTCTCCACTCGGCAGTATAACCTTAAGATTCGGGTTGGCAAGTTTTACACCTGTGGCAAAAGGAATTGCCCTTCCGTGAAGGGTATGAACCCCAGCTATGTTCAAATAATGGGGTGTTTTTCCGGAACATCCGATGCCCGAAACCGCTACTACATCTTCACCGCCAAGATTCATCTCTGTGAGTGCCTGGGTTATAGACGTGAGTATACCAAAATCCCCGCATCCAGGGCACCAGTCAACTACAACATCGCTTTTAAAATTATGCGCCATTTTTAAGCACCTCCACAACAAATTTCTCCTTTTTATTAATTATCTTTTTCGCAACCGAAAGGATCTCGTCCTCCGTCATGTGTCTCCCGGAATACTTCAGGATAGCATTCTCTATCTCTATGCCTGTCTCGAGTCTTATCACCCTGGAAGCCTGTGCAAGGAGGTTACTTTCAACATCAACTACAAGTTTTGCTCTTGAAAGGAAGCTCTTTACGAATTCGGACGGAAAAGGCTCAAACATCTTCAGGTATAGCATATTTGCCTTTATCCCTTCCTTCTTGAGATCATCGATAACATCAAGGATCGGACCCTTCTGGCTACCCCAAGTGACAAAGGTTAGGTCTGCATCTTTCTCACCAAACACCTGCACCCTGTCTTCAAGCGGGATCTCGTGTGCGGCTGTCTCAAGTTTCTGGAATCTCTTTCGCATCTGCCTGTCCCTGACCTCAGGGTCTTCAGTTACATGGCCAAGCTCATCGTGCTCGTCTCCAGTCATCCAGAATATATTCTTACCGAAATAACCGACTTTAGAGATACCGTTCTCCGTGTTTAGATTGTATCTAAGAAAATCTTCTTTTTCAGACACAGAAAGAGCCGGAATTATTTTAACTCTAGATTTGTCAATCTCCGGAATCAAATCGGACGTAGTGGCAAGATTCTTGTCTATAAGGTGTATGACCGGAAGTTGATACCTCTGTGCATAATTTAGAGCTTTCATTGCGTCATATGCGCACTCCTCGATGTCCCCAGAAGAAAGTACTATTCTTGGAAATTCGCCGTGACCAGTGTTCAACGCAAATAACAGATCCGATTGACCGTTTCTCGTCGGAAGACCCGTACTTGGTCCTCCCCTCTGGTAAAGGGTTATGACTACAGGAACTTCATCCATACCTGCGAAAGATATTCCCTCGGCCATAAGTGAAAAACCTGGACCACTTGTGGCCGTAGCGGAACGCGTTCCGGTCAAAGCCGCACCCATGGCCATGGTTATTGCAGAAATCTCATCTTCAGTTTGTATCACGACGACCCCGGCTTTCTCCAGACTGTTCTTTTCGTTCTCAATTAACGATAGTGTCTCGTGTTCTTCTAGAACGGTGCTTTCGTCGCTGGCTGGTGTTATAGGATAGTATGTCTGGAACCTAAGCCCCCCCATCACTTTGCCTATAGCAGCGGCATCGTTTCCCGTTAGCAGTAATCTCTGCTTCTTCGGGAATGATTTAAGGGTAGTGCCACTAAGCTTGTTCTCCTCACAGTATTTATAGGCGGCTTCAACAACTTTCACATTGTCTTCAACGACCTTTGGCTTACTGGCAAAAACCTGTTTTATTGCTTCACTGGTAAAATTAACAGGAAGTCCTGCTATAGAAAGTGTTATAGCTGAACCAAGAGTGTTAAAATATCGTGTTGGAGTACCACCGCTTATAGCGCTATTGACCACGGCATCGAAGGGGACAGCGATTGTTATTGCCCCATTATTCTTCATATGCTGTATTGCACCAATCACATTAAGTGGCAGATTCTCACTCTGGAGTCTTCCCTTAATGCTCTTTGCCGTGTCCCTCATTATGAGTCTTGCCTGAGATAGATCTCCAGATTCAAAACTCTTGTCGTATATAACTTTTGATCCAGCAACTACATCGTCCATGTGCTCATACAGGGTATCGGCATCTAAAGCTACAAGTATGTCAACTGGGTACCTGAGAGACCTGGGGCGTTCTTCTTTCACCCTTATGTGGTTGTAACTGTGTCTCCCTTTTATGTTTGAGTGATATTCTCTTACTGCAAAAACGTTGTATCCGGCTTCAGCAAATGCCCGGTTGATCATATTAGAAGAGGTATCGATACCTCCGCCTTGCGGGCCTCCTATTGTTAAACTTAGATCCATATTAAGACCGGGGGGGTATTCAAAAATCATTAAAAACGTTTTGCGCAGTTTTTTTGCGACATACTCATGATCTGGTCAATAGTGCTCGTACTCTCCCAACAGTAATTTGTAAAGGACAGATTTATATTATTGTTAAAGAGCTACATGATTTTGGCTCACGATCGTATTTTTAATATCGTTAGTATTATGGTGTGGTATGCGTAAAGTTTTTGTTGTAAACAAAAAGGATAGATCGATAATTAATGAGATGCTCTCTGATGATTTGGTGGGAAGACAATCTATTTACGAGAGGGAAGGTGTGGGCTATAAGCTGAAAACTGATGAGGTCCTTATTGTTTTTTCCGGTTCCGAGGAAGCATTTTCTAAAATAAAAGAGCAGTGGGGTGGAAAAGTTGTCTTACTTTCCGGAAAACAGGAAGAGGATATCCTGACCCAGATAGACAGAGAGAATGATAATGCCCAGGAAGGAATGGGTTTCCTTTTCTCCTGATCACCATGCTTATTGTAACTGGAATGCCGGGTGCTGGAAAAGACGAATTCGTGAAAGTTGCCAAGGAATTTGGGTTCGTTGATGTTCACATGGGAGATACCGTTAAAAAACATGCCGCATTGAATAATATACCGTTAATCGATTCGGAGATTGGTAAATTTGCGACTTCAGAAAGGAAGGCTAAAGGCATGGATATATGGGCGAGAAGGACCGCCGAATCAATTAAAGATCCTGATAAAACAGTGGTCGATGGACTGAGGAACGATGAGGAACTAGCATTCTTCCGGGATAAGTTTGACAATGTCAAGGTAGTTGCAATTTACACGAACAGACAGGAACGCTTTATGAGAATAATTAAAAGGGCGCGACAGGACGATGTCAGGACTGAACCCGAATTCTATGAACGCGATAATAGAGAGTTGGGCTGGGGTATCGGACGTACTATTTCATTGTCAGATTACATGATAGTAAACGACCGAAGCCTGGAAGAATTCAAAGAGGATGTCAGAGAGTTCTTCAGGACAATAACTTCGGCATCAAAATGACTTTGAGACCACATATTTCCTGAGCGATTCGAAAAATAGCTTTCCAAGAACAGGGTTTTTAATTAGTTTGCTATCGGAATTCAGCGGGAGATCATAAAGACGCTCTGGATGAGGCATGAGGCCAAGAACATTCCCAGAGGGATTGGACAAGGCTGCTATATTTCCTTCAGAGCCGTTGGGATTCCAAGGATAATCTGCTTCGTTCCCGGAAGGATCAGTATATTTCATGACTATCTGGCTCTCTTCCTCCATTCGTTCAAGTATCTTATGCTGGTGGTCAACAACGATCTTGCCTTCCGAATGTGCCACCGGGACAAGATAGTTTTCCCCAAGATCAATTGCGGCAAGAAGTCTATTCTTAGAATGCATTTTTACATAAGTGTAACGGCATTCGTACCTGTTGGAATCATTGAGTGAAAGGGCAAAGCGCCTCGTGAAGTCATACCCGGGTAGGAAACCGAGTTCACATAAAACCTGGAAACCATTGCATACCCCTATTATCGGTTTCCCTGCTTCAGAAAATTTTATGAGATCCGGCAAAGAGGAACTGGCAAGGCGTTGGGCAAAAATCACCCCAGCCCTAATATAATCTCCAGCAGAAAAACCGCCAGGAATAAACAACACCGAAAAATCTTCAAGAGATAGTTTGTCTCTCTTTAATTCATTGACATGAACATACCTAGGAAGGAACCCAATTCGCTTGAACGATTGATAAGCCTCGTATTCACAATTTGTTCCTTCCATCCGTACTATTGCAGCAGACGGATGAAAGCTAGAATCCGTCTACTGACCACCTCTTCTCTCCTTCGCTTTCATTCTAAGGCCAGTGTATCCACATTTTCTGCATTTCGTAGCATTTGGTGAATTTCTAGCGTTACATCTCATGCAAATCTTTTTGTTCAGTCTTCTTTCAACTGCTTCAGGGAATGCCATATGAATTCTAATTAGGGATATTCACCGGCTATATAGCAATTCTCATTTGTCCCACCGGCACACCCGATATACCAATTGAGGATCGTTCATTGTTTCTCTGCCTTTGTAGCCGTTAATTTCCGTAGACAACTGAATTGCAGGATAAGGAAGGTGATGTATTGGGTCGATAATAGAAATGTATTCCGGAACATTGAAAAGATAAGCGAAAAGATCTTCGGACGTAAACTCAGAGACAATAACGTGAATGAACTATTTTTCGGAAATGAAGGATTAGCATTCTAGATTCATCTAAGCTAATTTTTTGCACTAAACTACCTTGTTTTACAGAAATTTCACTGCAAGGATGAACGTGATCAAATGTAAAATTTTTAGGTATTATGCCAAAATAAAGTAATTTAATGTCAAACGACCAAAAAGTATATTTCTATTGCAAACAAAAACAGAACAAAAAGACTTGACGCGATCATTACGGATCTGACGTTGTTTTCCTTGCTGAGCCAAGAGAGTGCTTTGTGTCTGCCGACGATCAGCATACTATCTCTGAAAAACTGTCCACCATCGAAAACTACAACCGGAAGCGCGTTCATTATCGCGAGGAGGAAATTCCACCAGAATAACCAGTACAGCATGTCGAATATACCCCAGAATAAGAGCGGAGAGAATGGCGTAGAATACATAGAAGCTAAAGAGCTGGGAATTGGTGAGAGATATAAGAACGGGAGTGCTATGTATTCTAACATTCCAGACCAAGGTGATGTGAAAACCTGCCTACCAGATAACATTGACTGCATGTAACCTAACGTATATCCCCCAAATCCAGAATAAACGCTTGTAATGCCTATGAAGCTATAATTCTTGTAAGCATTGCTGTTCTGAGATGGATCATATTTTGCATAATAATAATATTCAGATGTAGTTATAAGCGTGAAATTCTTCTTTATCATTCCTCCGTTCATCGGCACCATCATTTCCAGATAATCTTTAGAACCTGGAGGGAGTTTATTTAATTGGGTAGTTAGCACTGTTGCGTTGTAAATTGTTAAACCATTACTCTTAACTAAAACAGAGCCAACAGGGATCGAAATATTCGCTGCCGGCAAGCCACTTATGGTTGAATAAATAGTCAATCCTGCCATAACTTTAACAGAATGAATGGCCCCGCCATAATAAACGGATGCAGGATAATATTGCCCTGGTGTCAAATTTGAGATAGTAGTAAGATTCTGGATAACATTGCCAGTGTAATGGCCAAGCGATACCACCTCTTCACCATTGGATATCACATGCGATGCCTGGGAGCCTGAAACTGTAGCCTCGACGTATAAACCGTCATGTGTAGGAGACGCAACGGGGACCACCAGTAAGGCGACTAGAAGGAAGCATATAACGGCCAAAACAATGTTAATGCCGGGACCAGCGGCAACTATTCGCCTCCTGACAACTGGGTCGGATTTAGTTATTTCCTGTTCGTCTGGCTCTACGAAGGCACCGACCGGAACGACAAACCAGAGTACCCCTACTGATGAAAGTTTTATGCCCTGTTTCTTTGCAACTACACCGTGAAAGAATTCATGAATTACAACAGCAAGTATCAAAGTTACAGTCCCGAATCCGATCGGTATCACCGGATTGACTCCGGGTATGGCAAGGAGTAACGAAAGACCTGCCGGATGCGATGGTTTAATCGCAAAAGAAAGAACTGCACCGTAAACAAGTATCACGACAGCTAAAATAGCACTAACAAAAACAATAATAACGGAAATTTTTCCGAACGACCTACCAGGGAATTTTTTTGTAAATCGTTCAATAACGCCGCGATTCTTGGTGATCTTTATCATAATAGCTGGACCAAACAGTGAGAAATGTTTGGTTTTTGAGATCCTCGGCCCGAGATATATCACTACGATTATCCACGCAAAAATTAGTAAAATTGCAATCTCAAGTCCACTGATCATTCCACCCCCTATACGAAATGATTATACTAATGTTTTTTTATGAAAATTTTACTGTTGCCTGCAGTTTTCACAGTTATGTGAAATTAAATGGTCGTCTCTTAACTTTATTTCCCAATATACCAATTTCAGACAGGTTTATAGGTAACGACGGATAGATTTACGAGGTGGATCGTGCAGGATGCTATCCACACTTAACGTTTAATTTGTTTTTCTTCTGGTTTGCTGTTTTTCTGACATCCTCTCCTCTCTAAAGATCGGAGCGTTCTTGCTTATTTTCCGTAATTCAACCAGAAAAAGTGCGACCTGGTCCAGTATTACAATTAGCTTGAAAATTATACACATATTGCCGAACCAATACATAAATTACTTCGTCATTACACGTATACAAAAATGTTCTAGCGAAAATTTAAAATACCTACTTTTAAAATACTATTTATGAAAGTAACAATATCGCATATAAAGGCAGATATAGGTAGTTTGCCCGGCCACACGGTTGTATTTCAGCCCGTTGTTGACGAGGTCAGGACATTTGTCAAGGAGAACGGAAAATCATTGATCAGCGACTTCCATGTCTCAAGTATTGGAGACGATATACAGATAACCATGATTCATGACAAAGGCATAGACAACCCAGAGATACATGAACTTGCCTGGAATGCTTTTAAGTCCGGGACAGCAGTGGCCAAGAGATATGGGCTATACGGTGCGGGCCAAGACCTTCTCAAGGATGCATTTTCAGGAAATATCAAGGGAATGGGCCCGGGAGTGGCTGAGATGGAAATTACTCCTCGAAAATCAGAACCATTCATTGTTTACATGATGGATAAAACGGAACCTGGTGCGTTCAATTACCCCATTTATAAGATGTTCGCAGATCCGTTCAATACACCAGGACTAGTTATTGATCAGAACATGCACGATGGTTTTGTTTTCGAGATTTGGGATATAATAGAATCTAAGAAGATATTCCTTGGTACCCCGGAAAACCTTTACGACATATTGGGCCTTATTGGGTCGAAGAGCAGATATGTCATAAAACGTATATTTACAAAGCCTTCACATGAAAAGATTCCAGACGAAAATGTCGCTGTTATAACCACGGACAAGCTCTCGTTTATTGCAGGGGAGTATGTCGGCAAGGATGATCCTGCAGGCATCGTTCGAATACAGTCAGGGCTTCCGGCTTCCGGAGAATCGTTGGAAGCCTTCTCATTCCCATATCTAGTTTCTGGGTGGATGAGAGGATCCTTTAATGGACCACTTATGCCTGTTTCCCAAAAGGATTCTAAAATGACCCGCTTTGATGGACCACCACGTGTCGTTGCACTAGGATTCGTTCTTAAGGACGGAAAACTTTCTGGACCTGTGGACATGTTCGATGATCCGGCTTTCGATGGCTCGAGAAAGACAGCTATGGAAATTGTCGATTACATTAGACGCATGGGTCCATTTGAACCACACCGCCTTCCTGAAGACGAAATGGAGTATACGACTTTGCCACATGTTCTTGAAAAATACAAAGGACAGTTCGAGCCTATCGAAGGAGCTGTTAGGAAAAAGAACTTGGGCATAACCACGAGAGATATGGACTAATTTTTAAAATATTTATAGATAATAAAATTGTCGCAGCACTATTATTTTTTCTATTCGTTTGTGTTAAGATTCTGGCATTTTTGCGTGAGAATCTGATATGTCGCGGAACATGTCATCGTTTTATGATTTTTTTTTAAAATTAGATTTAGGAACAGTCCAGTGATCAGCGTTATTTATTCAGGGAGGCGTATATAGATATCGCACGTTGATAATCGTCCTCAGTATTAACGTTGAAGAATGCGTATTTGGAAAATAAATTGTCACTTAGGCCAAAATAATCAGCCTTCAGTATAACTTCTTTGAGACTCTTACCGCTTTTCAAATTTCCGGAATAAATACAAAATAATGGTTCAAAAGAATGATCATTGTGCACCGGTACCACTATGTTTCCGCTAAAGTTCTTTATCATCAATTTCAGATCATCAGTCGTGAAAAAAGGCATGTCTCCCCCGATAAGAAAAAATTCATTATATTTTTTAGACAATTTCAAAACCAGATCAATGATATTATCTGACTCATCCGGAACATAAGGGAGAGAAAGTTCAATTTTTGAATATATTACAGCGTCCATTACTGAAGATACCTTATCATAGATTATTTTCAATATACTATAATCTCCAAGTTTCAGGAAGTGTTTGTCGTTCAACCTTGCTGGTTTCTTTACCGGTATGATTCCAATCATTAATCTACCAAATATTGAACGTTGTTTATAGATTTACGGTTACGCCAAGGGAAATTTATTTAGATAAAACGCCATTAATTGCCAATGATAAACATCTCGGGAAAGGAAATAGTAAGAAGAGAAGCCGTTGCCTCGGGGAAGATTAAACTCAAGGATGAAACAATTAAGGCCATAAAGGAGGGCCGAGTTAAGAAAGGAGATGTTTTTACATCAGCTAAAATTTCTGCCCTTGAGGGCGTGAAGGAAGCGTGGCAAAGAATGCCGTACTGTCATCAGATCCCTATTGAGGCGATAGATTTTGATATGGAGCTACAAACCGATCATGTTACCGTGAGGTGCTCAGTGGAAGCTGAATGGAAAACTGGGGTTGAAATGGATGCACTAAGTGGCGTAAGTTCGTCTCTACTGACAATATGGGATATGGTAAAATATATGGAAAAAGACGAAACCGGAAATTATCCATCCACAATTATTTACGACATAAAAGTAGACCAAAAGGTGAAGGGACATGGAAGCGCACAGAGAAAAGGAATTTAGGGCCAGATTTTCTGTCATTACGTGCAGTAGTTCCAGAACTGAAGAGAACGACGAATCTGGCAGGATTATAAAGGAACTTATTAACGGAACAGAGCATTCCGTAGTCAACTATGCAGTCGTAAAAGACGATAAGAAAAGCATAATTGATAAAGCAAAAGATTTTCTGGCAAATAGCGACGCCCTTGTGATTTCTGGAGGAACCGGACTAACGCAGAATGATGTGACAATAGAGGCCATATCTTCGATTTCAGAGTTCGAAATTACTGCATTCTCAACCATTTTTTCACTCCTTTCCTATGAGCAAATTGGAACTTCTGCCGTGATGTCCAGATCATCCGCATTTGTGATCGACAGGAAACCTGTTTTTTGCCTTCCCGGTTCACCAAAGGCCGCTGAGCTTGGAGTAAATAAGATCATACTTGAACAGATCGATCATATGCACCATGAACTAAATAGGTGATCTCACAGAAATGCATCGCCATGTGAATTGGGTATTTCGAAGATCAGCAAAATTTAGCCATTCACCTTTAACTTTGGTACTCTTCAACGCGACAACAAATAGCCTTAAAATCACTTAAGGGAATTATGAACCTTCTCTCCTTCACGACCAACCTGCTAATACACATGATAGAGCTTTAAATGCTCAGAATCTGCCTAATTGCCACATACTGGACATTCTGGATTCCTTGCAATGCTGATCTCTCTTACATCCAGATTCCACGCGTCTATGAAAACTAAATTTCCCGAAACATCTTCTCCTTTCAGTATACGCACCGCTGTAGTCCAGGCGATAGAGGAGGCTATTAGAGGAGCAGAGGCAAGTACGCCTAACTGTTCACAGCTCATGTCCATTTCATCGGTGTCTCTTATGAAACATGATAGACACGCAGTTTTCCCTGGTATTATGGCTTTCACTTCAGCTACAGTGCCAATGGAAGAAGTGAAAACCCATGGTATACTATTCTTAACACAGTACTCATTTATAACTCGCCTCGACCGCATGTTATCTGTGCCATCCATAACCAAATCGGTTCCATCGAGTAATTCCGAAATGTTCTCTGCATCAAGATTAACTGGAAAACTCGCAATTTCAGTATCCGAGTTAATCTTCTTTAAATGAAATGCTGCCATTTCGGCTTTGTTCTTTCCAACATCCAATTCGTCGTATAGTATCTGCCGGTGCAGATTCGTAATATCCACGTTATCTCCATCTACTAACGCGATCTTTGATATCCCGGCTCTAACGAACAGATCAGCGGAAACAGACCCGGTAGATCCCAGACCTATGACACTCACTTTAGATTTCTTCAGAGCAATATAACCATCTATAGATATCTCTTTGAGGGCGATTTCCCGTGAGTAGCGAATCCCAAAATTCATGCATTAACAGAAATTGAAAATCGTTAATAAGGATATTCAAGTCTTGAGACACTCTTTGGACCGATTCGTAATCATTTTACGTACCCGCGCAATCACATGTTATGAAAGCTGTGGTTCTCTCTGAACTCAACAAGCCACTTGAAGTAAAAGAACTGAAACAACCTGAGATTTTGTCCAATGAAGTCCTTGTAGAGCAGGACACAACCGGCATTTGCTACCGAGACATCCTTACGCAAAAAGGATTTTTCCCAAGAGTTTCTCTTCCCATAGTTCCTGGGCACGAAATAGCGGGGCGTATTGTGAAGAAAGGCGACGACGTTAAAGGTTTCAAGGTTGGAGACAGAGTTTCAAGCTTAATCTATGTGCCTTGTGGAAAATGCGAATTTTGTCTCTCTGGGAGTGAGAATCTGTGTCCCTACAAAAGAACGTTTGGGGAGATGATCAATGGCGCCTATGAGAAGTACCTAAACATTCCGGAAATTTCACTGGTAAAGGTTCCCGATGGCGTTCCAGCTCCTGACGCTTCGATAGCTGCTTGCGTGACAGGGATGATTATTCATGCTATTTCCAGATTAGGAAAACTACAGGAAGGGCAAAACATTTTGATAACCGGCGCAGGCGGCGGCGTGGGTACGCACGCGATACAGGTTGCGAAAGCTTTGGGGGGACACGTTATTGCAGAAACAAGCTCTCCATGGAAATCTGAGCAGCTGTACCAACTGGGTGCCGATCACGTGGTCACGGGGAAAGATTTCAACAAGGAAGTAAAAGATCTAACGGGTGATGGTGTGCACGTTGTACTCGAGTCTGTTGGGTTGCCTACATTTGAAAGGTCTCTTCGTTCTCTTCGAGTCGGAGGGAGAATGATAGTCATAGGGAACGTAGATCCGACCGCAGTACCACTGCCACTCGGATTGATTATTCTTAAGGGGAATACTATCAAAGGAAGCATAAGTTCCACGAAAGAAGACGTGTTGAAGGCACTAGAGCTAAATAAAACTGGTAAAGTGCACTCTGTTGTTTACAAAACCGTAGGTCTCACGGAGGTAAATGAGGCATATGAGGATATGCTAGCAAAGAGATCAGTTGGCAGAATAATGCTCAAACTTTGAAAAAAATTGAAAGAAATGGCCGAATGAGTTTTCATGAAATTTGCGTTTGTATGATCCTGAAAGGCATTGACAAATTTTGATTGATGGAGTTCACAAGTAACAATCATTTCGACGGTGGAATGCACTCTCAGAGCAGTAAATGAAAGAGTCTGCAGCTGTTTGAGAAATTAAATTGTACAGAATAGACTACAAAGATAGACCAAGTTTTTGACCGTCTCGAAAAGAAAAATTTTACGCTTTTGTTTTAACAGCTTACCTATTGGAATTTTTTTAAAAATTGGCGTATACACAACCAAAATATCAGAATAACGCGCAAATTCGGTAATGGCGTAGTTAGCTCCAGAATAATAAGAAAATGTTTATAGTTCTAGAAAATCGGGGTGGGGTGATAGTGTGCAGGAACTAATATGTAACATTGAATTTGATAAAGACGGTGAACAATTCTTGGCAAAACTTCGGACTGAGATGGGGGGATTGCGAGAATATAATGCAGAAACTTTCGAAGAAGTGCTCAATATGATCATGCTAGAACTTCAAGAAGAATTCTCCTGAATCCGGTAAATAAAAGAGAGAATAGACGATATTAAATCGAGTATAAATAGAGTAGACACTCCGCTGGAATTTTAAAATTTTATAAAGAGAAGATCACAAGATTTCAAATTAGAAATCTTATCAAACACACATTTCTGCATAAGGCGATTCGGAGCAGTAAATATCTTAGAACACCGGGACTTCGGTGCTGTATCGTGATCTGGAAGATTTAAAGTTAGTGGTCCGTATATAACACACACTATGGCCGGAAAATGATTAAAAAAGATATATTGTACCAGAAAAGATTTTAAATAGTGTTAAATTAACAATTAACTTGAAGAAAATATTCATTTTAGTTCTGGTTGTTTCACTAAGTCTTGCACTCACCTCAGTTTCACTTGCAAGTCCTTTTCAGGATCGTGGGCAGATGGTTTTTGGAAATTTGCCGGAAGTTTACATAAATACCACAAATAATCAGAGCTTCAATGTTTCCTATTCGTCCATTACTGTAACAAACGACGGTACAACATATCATTTTCCATTTAATTTTGCAAAATGGGACTTCAAAAAGATAAACGGATATCAGAACGAGTACTCTGCAACGGTTGACTCAATTCCAGTACTGAGTGGAATGATGAACATAACTGATCAGAATATTACTGGCCAACTTCCAAATTTCTCCTTTGAAAAAACTGTAAATGTGAATATAATTACGAATAGAACCACTGGGTATCTTCCAAATTCCACAGAGAAAGTGACCACACTTGAGATAACGATAGAAATATCAAGCAGCAGTTTCCAAGGCAGTGGAAATGTTTCACTTTACCAATTTCTAGGGGCTGGAACACTGAATCATACCTATTTTTCACTTAATCACTATAAATTTAGCAATTATTCCAAAGAACGAAATTACTATTTGAACATTACTGGAGAGAAGAACGTCAATGCGTATTACTGGTGGAATACCAACTATACTATGAATGATAAACCAGAAGTTTTGGGACACGATAGAAGTAGATTTATTCCTTTGAAGCTGTTCCCTGCAGTTGTATTCACTTACCAGTTCAACGCTACAAACCGTAACCACTCATTCAGTATTGTTCAGGACCCGTTCTTTTCTGTGCCAACATTTAATCTCTTAAATCATACAGTCATTTATAATGCGCTAAATAATATTAGGGAATTTCTATACGAACACATAGAGTTTCTTGGAGCAGGGCTTGCTACCGGTTTTGCGTTACTTGGAACATCTTACGGGTATTATAGAAAAAAACACATCTAAATTACTCAAGCAGCGACAATAGATTCATGGAAAGTGAATCAAGGAAACTCTCTTTGTACTTTCGCATCGTATCGATCACCTGTTCAGGATTTTTGAGATAGAGGTAGCGCTTTTCTCCTTCCTCTCTTATGGCTGCAATTTGCTCCTTTGTAAGTAAATCAACAACTTCATTGTTTCCTTTTGGGCTTTTCTTACTTTTCAATAACTTCCCTAAATCGATCTCCTTTTCGATTACCAACCTGAATATCAGAGGCCTTGTTCCACTGCTCCTCAAATAAAGGATCAAGTTTCGTTCATCATATCCCGTAGATTCTATGAGAAAGTACCTTTTTAATTTCCCATCGGATCTTACGCTGATTAAACCGCTTTTTTCCATCTGGTACAGGTGATATTGTATCTGACCATTGGCTAAACCGGTTATTCTTTGAAGTTCCCTAAAATGGATTCCAGGATTGGAACGTACTGTTGAAGTTATCAACTCCCTAGCTTCAGAAATCCTATCCAAGTCTCAATTACCTCGAACGACACCAACGTAGAACAGAATCATTACGACAATCTCAGAGGCAAGGAACAGATCACTCATTGAATATGGAACAGGAATTATGTTGAAACCAACTAGAAGCGCTAAAAAGGAATCAATGAGTATGATCAGGAATGTAACGTTCAGAAAAAGTAACAACTTTATTTTGCTTTTTTTATAGGCTTTTAGACCCACTACGAGAAGAAAAATTGACAGCACAATCGCGATTCCAGATAGGTAATAATATGGATCATTCATCTGAACTTGATAGATGCCAAGTAAATAAATTATTCAACCTAAAAACTCCATTCACGTTAAATCTATGGAAAAGACAAAGAATATCCAAGTTTCTTGAATTCAGATACCAGATGTGCCTTTTCCTTTTCGTCTGCGTAGAGTTTATCCACGAATATGTTTTTGATAAACTTCCTTCCCTTGAAGGCTGCCTTCATTTCGCCGTCGTGAATTAGAACATAAACGTTAATCGTTCCCAGTTTTCTCTTGAGGTAATCCGAAAAACACAATATTACCATGTCTTTTGGCATTAGAATACGTGAGTTATCTTTATAATCTTTGGAGTTTAAGTAGTCTCTTGTCGTGAAAAGGATCTTTTGTTTTCCAGGAATTGCGACCGTAAAGACTTTCATATCCTTTTGAAGGCTTTTTATTGCTTTATTCGGATCATATGCAACTGGTGAACCAACCACTGAATTGATTAATTCAGAATCAGCGAACCCGATGGTGTTGATTAGCGAGCGCAAGATTATATTCACGGCTTCCTCATATGAGTATATTTCAGGAACAAAAACATATTTCCCATAAAAATCCTTTGCTAATATACAATCACTGAACAGTTTCCTGATGATTTGGGAGGCTTTGCTTTTGATCATATCATTTTTGATATAAATATCTGATAATGATGCACTTCCAAGTTCCATCACAGTTCTGATCACGACCTGATCAAGTTCGGACAGCTCCTTTTTTCTTAATGCCCTGTATACGGATATGGATTCCATTGTCGCAAGAGCAGGAACCATGAATGGACCGGAGAAGGAATAGAGCAGTTTCGAGACAAAATAGTCCGTTATAAGGTTTCCCTTCAACCCTATCAGTGAACTCTCCGATTCTGACCTGATACCAAAAATAGCCCTTCTTAGGGCATCATACGGATTTTTGACACTCATAGAACTTTGGAATGTTGCAGATCTGATGAATAATTCTTCATCCTCCATTTCGGCCACACTGAAATTACCACTTATAAGTGAATTGCCCTCGGTCTTGATAGCAGGATGTGTGGGGCCTGTGAGCAAACTCTCGGGTGGATTAGCTATGATCATGCTGTCGCATCCGAATTTCTGTTCAATATCAAGAGCACATTGGAGGAATTCAGCACTATGCTTTGTGTCCCCTGATATATTGCTGATCCATAACGCATTATCAGACACGTCAAGGTTCATATTAACAGATTCTTTTCCGTTTTCAACAAAGACATAATTGTAGTCTATTTCGTTTAAGTATCTCCGTGGCAGATATATCTCAAGCGGATCCACTATAGGCAGTATTGCATAGTTTCTTCCAGCAACATCGATCTTTAAACCACCATAATAAAAATCATCTTGAACAAAAACTGGTTTCGCGTTAGCCTCCGCCAGCGGTTTGTCCGGATAGAACCAAAAATTGCGTCCGATCTCGTGCTTCGATAGCGGCCCCATTTTCTCCAGAAATATTTTGAGCGACCTAGAGGGATTGATAGGCCCATTTATTCCAAATTGGGTCCTTATCTTTTTCGTCTTGTCCCGCGATATTGCGATACGATATTCCAGATCTCGCAGCACCTGCCTTACAAGTTTCGCCGGGAGACCGGAAGAGGATATAATTTTTGATTCTGTGTCTTCTCCTGAATTGATTAATTCGTATATTTGCTCTTCGTCATTCTCCAACGCCTCAAAACGCAGGTCATGCAGTGATTCTGCAAGCCACCTGGCCATAAATGTCCACTTGTGCTTCATGAACTTTCCATAAAGTATTTCGTTCTTGGAGATCATGGAGTCAAATTCGGCAGGATTGAACTTTTTAACTCTTGCCTTTATGTTTTCAACACTGTATGCATACCCGTAGCGATCAAAATACTCATGAACGTTAGTAACGTCCGAGGAGAACTTACCGATCCTGAGCTCCAGCAAATTATGTGGACCACTCCCCAGAAGGACATTTAGGTCATCCTTGAGGATGTATTGCTTTGCAAAGACAGGAGTGATGTAATCATAAACTACGGTTTCATTCTTGCATAATTCATCAAGAGCATTGACCAGAGATTTTTCACTGACTGGTAACTTTATGACGATTTCATCCAGCGTCAAAGGGCCGTAACTCGAAATGGTTTTTAATAAAGCTATTGACAAAGCCTCAGCATAATCGATCGCACTTTCTTCAATATCATTCGATATATAGACTGTAACACCCTCTATCTGGTTCCTTCGAATGAGATACGATGATTCTAACTTCATAATGCGATCGCGTAATTCTTCTTCTGGGAGTTCGGTCTTTCTCTTAAGTTCACTAAAGGTTACACTATTGCAATTTTGCAATATTTTTTGCGATGCCGGATCTGATGGCTTTTCCGTGGAAAATAGTCGTCTAACAATTTCGTAATTGTCTTTCGATGCCCAGACCGGACCTCTCACATAAGCCGATAGTATATCGCCGTTTTCCATCGCTTTTGCCGTGAGGTCAAGGGTACCGACAGAAGCATATGGGAAAGGGCTGTTTACACGATTTTTAAAAGGATCGATCGTGAGGAAGTGATTGCACATCTCCATGTATGAATCATAATCAGTTATTCGAGGGACTTTGGATTCGTAATACTTTTCAACCGATTTCTGGTCCTTGATCAGAAATCTTATCTCATCTGGGCCATAGACCTTGTCCAGTATCTTAGACTGGAGTTCTCTCAGGAGCTTTGAGCGATCTTCCATCAATACCATATCGGATATCCCTGCGAGGATCATCCCATAGGAAAATGGGCTGGTTTCAGAAGAATATTTACGGACTATGAATGATTTTTTTTCAATTACATCCCGTACATAATCTGCAGCTCGTGGAACGTCCATCATGTCTTCCATGACCTCCCTGTAAGTCTCCTTTACCACCGGGAAACCTTTGATCTCTTCAAGTGTTCTAAGCAGCTTATCACTTCGAAGCTGTTGCCTCGCTACAGAGATATCATAACCTTTGTATTTCCTCAAAACCATCAGCGATCTTGCAGCACAGTGACGGAATCTCTGCTTGAAAACCTCCGAGTTGGAAATAGATCTTCGCGCGTAATCCACAAAGCTATCGTGAGACACCATTTCAAGCGTTTTCAAAATAGGTATCTCCTTTTCCGAGGCAAGTATGAATCCATTGTCTGTGACGGTTACTCTGGTATTAACTTCAAGTGCGTTTGAAACGGCCAGGGCATAAACGCGTGAGAGTGCATCGTTAACTCTTCTCCCAAGAGGGACATGAAAGATGATATTGTAGAGCCCGGAATTGTCTTTGTATCCCTCCACGAGAAGTTTATTTTCCGTTGGAATCCCAAAATTCATCTGTGCCTTGATGTAGGAAATCAAACTGTTTGCACTATTATCGTCCAGATGATATCCTGTCTTGAGCCAGTCCCTTATATCCTCACCATTTTTGATCCTGTCTGCAGCTTCTTCTCGGAATTTTCCTATAAGAACTCCCAGGTCATAACTTCGGGGCAACATCTCGCCGGTCCATGAAGGAACCGTTGGTCTCAGACCCGTCGCGTCCTTTACGTTCACGCGGTTTCTCTGTGTTTTGAGGAACATGTATGTCCTGGCACCAAGAACAAATATGTCACCCTGGCGTAGGCGCTCCACAAATTTGTCGCTAAGCTGGCCCAGGTGCCTACCGTTCTGGTCCATTACCTGATAATCAGATTCCTCCGGTATCGTGCCTATATTCATGAAGTATATCATACGGCTGCCTTTCTTCTTCCCAAAAGAACCTTCTTCGGCATCGTACCATATCTTTGAGTAAATCACGTTGTCTTCGATTTTTCCTGAGAGATAGTCAAGAGTATTCATGTAATCTTCGTGAGACAGCGTGTGGAAACAGTGTGAGTTTCGAATTATTCTATATGCCTCTTCCACCCCCCATACCTTCTCTACTGACATGCCAACTATCGCCTGTGATAGTATATCCAGGGGATTCGAAGGAATAACTACCTTGTCAATTTCCTTGTCATATGCTGCTTTTGTAAGCACGGCGCACTCCATGAGATCATCGAGATCGAAAACGAGAAAACGCCCCACAGACATATCATTAATGCCATGACCGGACCGCCCAATCCTTTGGATACCTTTGGAAACGGATTTAGGACTGCCAATCTGAACTACAAGATCTATGTAACCTATGTCAATACCGAGTTCCAGAGACGTCGAAGTTATTACGCATTTCAACTCTCCGTTCTTCAATTTGTTCTCAACATTCAGCCGGCTTTCCTTTCCAAGAGAGGCATGATGTGCCTCTATACTTTCTATTCCTCTTGCTTTTAGGCGCATGGCTACGTGTTCAGTCCCGCTCCTGGTATTAGTGAATACCAGTGTTGTCTTATGAGACTCGATTAAGTCTGCAAGTATCTCGTACATCCTGTCGTTTGCGACCTCGTAGTTACTCTTCGTTAAATCAGCAACAGGCGTTATCGTTTTAAGATCGAGAAACTTCTTTGCGTCAACATCAACAATCTCACAGGGCCTTCTGCTTTCGCCATCGTATCCACAGAGGTAACTGGCTATAAGATCTAACGGTGCCTGAGTGGCTGAAAGGCCGATTCTTACAAAGTTACCTACAACACTCTGGAGACGTTCAAGGTTTACGGAAAGCAGAGCACCTCTTTTCGTCGACGATATCTCGTGTATCTCGTCGACTATGACCCATTTGACGTCACGAATCTTTTCCGCGAACTTCAAGGACGAGAGAATTAAGGCAAAGGATTCTGGCGTGGTAATGAGTATATGCGGTGGAGTACGTAACATCTTCTGTCTTTCAGACTGTGGAGTGTCACCAGATCGAACAGCTACACGTATTTTTGGAACCTTTTCTTCCTCCTTTGTAGAGAGATCGTAAATTTCATGAAGAGGTTCGTTGAGATTTTTATTTATATCGTTTGCCAGGGCTTTTAATGGGCTTATATAGATGCAGTAAATGCGATCTTCAAGTTTTCCTTCGTTTCCAAGTTTGAACAGCTCGTTTATGATAGACAGGAAACCGGTGAGTGTTTTTCCCGTGCCGGTCGGGCTGGAAACCAAAACGTTTTGCCCAGAGTGAATTATAGGTATCGCCCTACGCTGTGGATCCGTCAACCCTTCATATTTTGTATTGAACCATTTAGAGATAATTGGATCCAGGAATGGGAGATAGTCCTCTACTTTGAATTCAGAAAGTTCGGTTTCCATTTGCTATAACTTGAAGCTAAGTTTAAAAAAGTATATAATAGTTTATAAGATAAATTAGACATGAAAGCAAAAACCATTTTTCTTAACTTAAATATCGTTCTTTTTTTCATCCGTTTGTATCTTTCTGCGTTTGCCAAAGCGCGTGGTTTTCAGCAGTAGATGGTTGAGTCAAGGCTAAACATATGCTGTTTCATAACCGAACATGCCTGAGCAGATGATCAGTAATCTCACCCTGACGATAATGCTATTCAACAGATTTGTTTATAATCATTCGATGTGTCTCAACTTTTAGCAACTGTCGATTTTTATTAACTCTCCAGACTTTTTCCCATGATCTGTGTTTTTATGACCTTGAGATTGTACGCAAGGATTTTCAGGCCAATTACAGTGTCACGGAATCCGTTCCGGTTATACGAGATGTTTTCTGCATTCATCATGATCTCCGCCAGAACTGAAAAGCCCCCTCCATCTCCCGCCTCAGGGAATGCATGAACTTATATTTGTTACATATCCAGTTGAGCTCACGCACCACATACAATTATTAATCCGGGCGTAAGTTTCAGATCTTTCACTGCACTAATATAGCTATTTATTCAGGACAGTTTTATGTTTTACCTACGTGCTATTGCGAAGACTACTTGTTGAGATATAACTATCACGTGCCATTCCTCTTGCAATGTTATCAAGTATGATCTTTCTCTGATCCGATCCGTGCAATAATTCATCATAGAACTCTATTGCTTTATCATAGTCGCTAACATTAATCGGTTTTGGTACTCCGTCCTTTCCACCGAGTCCAAAGGAAAATTTTACTGGATCGACAAAGGACGGTTGATCACCGTATATGACCTCTGCAAGATATGACAAGGCTCGGATGGTTGATTTTCCTATTCCGCTCAAATTCGATAGCTCGTCAAAATCCTTTGGCTGATATTCATAAAGTTCCCTCATCTTTTTCCAGTTGATCTTGTAATCCATCCTTAGTACTGGTTCGTCTTTGCTGAAGCTATCGAGCGTCCTCTGTTTATCGGTTACAACGCCATAATAAAATTTGTGCGCACCTTCCCTCGCTAGTTCAACCATATCACTCCTGTTCCTTTCACTCAACTTTGTAGTAAGATCAAGTACGTCTTCGACAGTCTTTTCTGTGGAAATACCGTTACGACCATCATTAAGTCTTTCGGATACAGTGCTGTATATCCAGTGATATCTGCGGGCCATCCGCAATGATGAATTCATGCCCTGTTGGACAAGAGACCACTTTCCTTTTCCATCAAGTACTATGAACTGAAGATAAAGATCATATGTATCTTGTAATAGATTATTATCGACTTTTGCAAGTTCTTTAGCGTTTCTCCTTAGAGACTGCGCTTTATGATCGCTTATAAAACCTGTATCTACAGCTGAGTTCAAGTCCTCCGCAATTTTTCCCATTTGCCTGCCCTTTCCACCTATTATGACAATATTCTCACTTTTTTTTGAATAGTACTCTTTAAGGGCGCTTAAGGTTGCAGTAGTAGTTCCGCTTGAATTCCAATCAAATCCCGTTGCAAGTGATAAAGAATGGAACCAGAATGGATCGGCAAAATTTTGAAGAAGATGCTCCGAACCAAATTTCTCTATTATGAGGTCTGAAATTAATCCGCTTAACCTTATCATCCTTTTGTATAAATATTCGGGAGGATGTCCATAATGAAGCGGAAGTACTGACATACCGGTTCTCGGCATTTTATCCTGTAGATAATACCTTATACATTATTAATAATGCTTTCCCAGTATTATTCTCAGCCTCGACAGGGATAATATATGGCAATCAGTCATTCAGCTTAAATTGCACTGCAGACATAAGGAGTGGAAAATCTTCATGCTTAAAGTTAAGCCTTTTTGGCTGTTTTATTATCAACTGCAGAATCAATTTTCATCAAAACTTGTCGCTCGGTTAAAGTGCCGATACACTTCCCTAAGGAGTCTATGACAGCCAGTACCCCTATATTGCTTCCTCTTAGAATTCGCATGGCATCGGTGACTTCATCTTCTGAATCAACTGTGGTAACTTTGTCAAGCGGCATTTGTGAAATTCTGCTGTTTTCTAATGCGCTCTTGGGGAGAAGCAACATATCAATTATATCCACTGTGCCTAACGGAACGCCTTTATGATCGACGACAATGGCCTTGGGAATATTCATACTCCTCAGTTTATCCATAACAGATCTTATGGTATCTCCCATGGTAACAACCACACCAAGATTTGGGTCGATTGCATCTTTAACCCTCATTGATACTAAATTTTCCACCACGATTTTGTCTTCATCTGAAAGATCAATCCGGTAATGTGTTTTCGACGATATACTCTTTACCTCAGACAGGACAAAACCTATGACGATCCAGGCAAGGAAAAGAGTAGTGTAATCTGTCACCGTCGAAACTGCAGAGTAGATAAGCACGATCGTACTGATAATGGCACCAACCGCAGCTAACAGGGGTTCCTTGAAAGCCCTGAAAGAGTTTATTATACCGGCTTTTGCCCGCAACATAAACCTCCGACCGCTTCTTATCCCCACATGCAGAAGTGAAAAATCTGAACTCACATGGATGAAAAGACCTCCAAGCGCAGACACAGTCCCCAAGAAAATAAACATAGTCTCGGCGTCCATATATTTCAGCATGAATAAAGGTAGTGCAACCATGACGACACCAACGAAAGTTGTTGCAACGATTGGCCTATCCTTCCAATTTAGCGAAAATACGTGCGGAAATGTTCTGTCGTAACCCATTCTGAATATTGTCCTAGAGGCAGCTGAACCGAAAGACAGAACTGCCAGGATACCATCATTGACAGTCGCTATTGCTGCGGCATAGTAAAGATATATACCAAATTCCCCGAAGTTGTTCTTGAGTATGCTTATTATAGGAAGCTTGTCCAGTACCGGTATCTCAATATGATTCTGGTATACAAGGTTAGCAAAGGCATAGATCATGAGAGTGGCAAGAAGCCCCCCGAAAAGTATGACCGTGATTACGCTTCGGCCAACGATCCTTTTTGGATTTCTGATTTCCCCTGAAAGCGGAGCTATAGCTCCGTAACCGGTCGGTATACCCATTGCGAATAGTATCCCTAATGCGAAATCGCCTCCGGATGTATGAAAAACGATCGGATTGGGTATGTACGCTTTTCCCTTGGTGACAAGAAATGATATAGCCACAATTGCCAGCATCAGACTTATTTCGAGTATAACCGCGTATAATGCGTACTTTGATGATGCTTTCACGCCAATTATGAGAAAAGCAACTGACGGCACCATTATCAGGAGAAATGTGTAAAAGAGTGGAATATTAAAAACTGTATCTATTATAAAGATTGAACCAGCAAGATAGGCCAATCCATAAAGAATTGAATAAAATATGTACATCCACCCAGTATCAAATCCTAATCTTTCAGATAAGCCCTGAAATGCATAACTGTAATAGCCACCGGAGGTTGCAAATCTCTTTGACAATTGAGTAACAACAAGCCCGTTTATCAGTACCAGTAAAGTGCCGATTATCATTACAACCGGCGCGTTAAAGCCTGCGAGCGTAATCGCGAATGCCCCGTATGTAAGTATACTGAGAAGGGGCGACATACCGCCGAACGATAGAAAAAAGACGTCTTTGAAGGTTAAATGCCTGCTAAGCTCGCCCTTCGTCTCGCTTTTCTCTGTCATTATAAAGCGGTATAATCCCACATTAAAATAAGTTTTGTCTAAATTTAGTTCGATGCATAATCGGCTTAATGCAGTGATTATTTTGCTCTATCGATGGATACCCAAAGGAAATATCCATCAAGAAAATTGTTAATGAAAAAATTATAAATTGCTATTAGCATAACCACTCATGAAAAAATCTGCTTTAATTGCAGGTGTATCCATAGTTATTGTCTTGATGGTTGTCATCAATATCCCCCTGGGTCCTCTTCCTCCTCTTGCTAGACTTTTGAACCCTACACAGGGCGTATGGGTTCCACCGATCCCAAAAAATTCTACAGTCGTTTCCGAATTTAATCTTACCCAGAACGACAGCACAGCTAATGTTATCGTTTATAGGGAACCTGATGGATTTACTGGCATAGCATCTAACCACACGTGGGCTCTTTTTTATGAACAGGGATACCTGGAAGCACAGTATAGATTGGAACAATTAACGATTCTTGAAAGAACGGCAAACGGCAATCTAGCTTCTGTTGTTGGCCCTTCCGCTATCTCCTCGGACACTCTTTCCAGGCTTCTAATGGATTGTCAGGTTGCTCATGAAGAGGTCTCTAACTTAAGTAAGAACAGTTTCACATATAAAGCTGGCTCTGAATTTATACAGGGAATCAACGATTACGTTAACAATCTGAACTATGCAAATTATCCCATACTTTTCAAGTTGCTTGATTTCAAGCCGACGGACTGGAATCTCACCGATCTTTTTTCCTTGATGCAGTACTTCCTCTGGGTAAACTCTAACGGTAACTTCGATCCAATACTTTTCAATTATGCACTGCAACAGATGCCAACAAGCGTAATAGAAGCTCTCTATCCAGAATATCCTGCGGGAGTACAGAATCCGATTGTGCCATATAGCGTGAATCCATCGATTTATACCAAGCAGGGAGACGTTAACAACTTATCTTTCTATAAACCGTTTGTTAACCTGAGTAAGACTGCAAGCCTCGTAATCCCTAACGTGGCAACGGTATTCGACTCCCCCCAGCAAATTTCACAGATAATTTCAGACGCTACTGGACAGGATTTGAATCTGTCTTTAAGCCTTAAGGATTTTGGAAGCAACGACTGGGCTATAAGGACTGAGGTTAACGGGTCCTATGTGGCATTGCTGGCAAATGATCCCCATCTAACTACAACAGTTCCCTCTGTATGGATGGGTTTCCAGCTTGTTTCACCTGGAATGAATGTCGTCGGCGTTTCTTTTCCCGGTTTTCCAGGAATAATTCTCGGACATAACTCAAATGTCGCATGGGGTGCCACAAATGGTCAGATCCAGGAGGTATATTTCTACAACGAAACAGTGAACCCCTCCAATCACCTGGAGTATATGTCCGATGGACACTGGACAAAGTTTCAGGTGTTCAACGAGACCATAAACGTTAAAGGTTCGGTCCCAACAAAACTAATGGTAAAACTGGCGAACAACGGCGTAGTTATTGAGAACGCGCCAAATGTGATCGCAATGAATTGGACCGGATTTATTCCCACCGACGAACTAGCATTCTTCCTGAGAATCGATAGGACAAATTCGGTTATTGGATTCGAGCAGAACGAAACAGAATTCTTCAAGGTGGGAATACAGAACTGGGCCGTGGCAGATTCTAAGGGAAATATAGGGATATTTTCATTAGGATATGTTCCAATAATCAGCAGAGGGAATCCCAGAGCGGTGTTACCAGGAAATGGATCGTATAACTGGGTAGGCTTCGTAAACACAAGCCTGCTCCCTCACGTTTACGACCCCGCGAGAGGCTTCGTTTTTTCTGCGAATCAGGTATCTGTGTCCGAGAACTATTCATACTATCTTGGCTGGGACTATGAGTCTGGCTACCGCGCTGACGAGATATATCAACTTCTGAACACAACTAGTGGAATCGATACTTCAAAGATGGAAAAAATTCAGCTTACCGTTCACGACTACACCACTAATCTGTTTTTGAAGCCGCTGTTAAGTGCACTGAAATCGTACGGATTTTCTGGGACTCCAGAATACACGAGTCTCTCTACTTGGAACGGCGATGCATCGATAAACTCTACTGCAGAAACGATATATTACTTCTGGCTTACAAACTATGTTAACGATACGTTCCGCCCTTACCTTGAACACTATGGCATAACCCTTGCTGAGGGACTAAACTCTACTGCCTTTTACATGGGCAGCGACGCCACTTATCATGGCCCACTTATTGAGGATCTGGAGAACTGGACTTCCAATGCTCCCAATATATCTTGGTTCAACAATCCTCTAAATGGACAGCACAGAAACGCAACTACGGTTATGCTGTTGAGCTACAACCAGACCATAAGCCAACTAACAAGGAGTACTGGAGTATATTCTACCAAATGGGCCTGGGGTAATTTCCATAAAAGATATCTCTCCAGCCTTTTCGGTGTGTCCGTTATGAATACGAAGGAAATCCCAGCTGCGGGAGATTCGAATACCATAAATGCAGCCTACGGCCTCATCTCTAATTTTGGCCCTTCTTGGAGAATGGTAGTTAACATGTCGCATCCTGCCAGCTCTGTAGGAATATATCCCGGTGGCATATCCGAAAATCCATTGAGCCAGTATTACAGCAATACGTTCATTCCGTGGAATAACGGCGTTTATTACCTCTTGATTCCGAAGGACGCACCGAAACAATTCTTTTACCAATACGAAAGCGGGGTGAGCCCTTGAAAACAGTATACGAGATAGGCATTGCTATAACCCTCCAGGCCGTGCTGTCGCTGGCATTATCTGCATTTGGTTACTGGTATCTGCAGTTCGTAACTGCCGCAGTACTTGGCTTATTTCTAAATTTTGGTCTGCTCACATCAGCCTCGCTGGGAGTTGGAGGCGTATTAGGCACTCTAATTTCCGTTTTTTTCCGGAATGGCATGCTCTCTCTCACATATGCGTCACTAGCTGGCCAGATCATGGGGTTGGGAAGCTTTCTGCCACTCCTTTTTATGCTCCTTATAATTTCATTCATTATATCATGGGCAGGTGGAATGATTGGTTCGGCTTTTACATTACGATTCGCACACGAGGAGAAAAAGGCTAGCTGACAGTTCGGCTATCTGATATTTTCCATCGCCTAAAACTATCGAACATAAGAATCATTATTATGACAACTACGGCGAGGATACCGAGAAATGAATCCTTGAAACCTACGCGTTCTATAAAGAAGCCCGAAACCAGAGGCAGTATAATTCCTATAAGCATATTCAGTGAAAAGAACCAGCTGTTAGCTACGTTTCTCTGCTGGGGTTTAAATGCCCTGCTCAGTGATAGTACAGAAAGTGGATAAGTCAGCCCATGCGGAACACCAAGCACCATCAGGGAGATCATGAATACTGGGAGACTCCTTGCCTCTATCATAAAAATTATGCCAATTAATGTCAGGGATACTGCAAGTGTCATGTGTTGCTTTATGCTCTTCGGTGGCCTAAATGAATAGTACAGTCGACCAAGGAAAGATGTAAGGAAGAATAAGGAGAACAATAGGCTCACAAGTGACAGAGAAATATGAAATTGCTCTACTTCATAAATTCCCCCGAAAGTTATCAGGACATAGAAAGGAATACCGTACGCCAGATTATTGTATACCGAGGCCTGGAATCCAGAATTAGACCAGACCTTTGTTTTTTCTCCAGTTATAGGTTCCTTTGGAAAACGGATCATTGGCGAAATAATTGTTGCAGCAACCCCAAATAAGCTGAATAAGAGGAACGCTTCCTTAAGCGGAACTAATTTCAGGATATATGATTCTACTGCCGGACCTGCTATGAGGCTTACACTAAGCGCGACGGTATACAGTGATAATATCCTTTCGCGTGTCCTGATGTCGCTGAAAAGACTGGCAGAGGTGATGATATTTGGCATAATCATACCCAGAACAGCCCCACTGGCTACACCAAGGATCCATACGGAAAAAGTATTCGAAAGCCAGAATCCTATCAAGATCAACGTATACACAAAAGTCGAAGTAATAAATGCGAATCTTCTCTGTCCTGGATTCAGCCTTGTATTCAAAAAAGCGGTGGTCAAGAAACCTGCTGCCGACATCAAAGCCTCAATTATCCCTACTTCCGTTTCACTGAATCCGAAGGAATACTTTGTGAGAAGAGGCACTGTTGTCATAAGCATGTTGTTACTGGCCCTGATCATGAAGGTCATGACCAGAATTATGAAAGCCGCTTCTACGACTAACAGTTTTGAATGGTCCCTTAATTCTTTCATTTATATTATCTAGAACGTGATTACTTCATAATCTTCGTTTATGAACCGAGCAAGCCGTTCCCCGAAAGGTTCTAATTTTATTCCAATTTTTAGTAATTCGTCACTCACGTTGTAGTTTTTAGCAATAGCCACGCAGGCAGAATCAATGGCATTTGCTGCTACAAGTTCCTTAAAAGAATCAAGAGCAAATCCTTCAAGCTTAGTAACAAATTTCTCCATAGGACCATACAAGAGTACCTTTACGTCTGCATATCGGTTTGATTTCAACTGCCTGGCAGCCGTAATTAGACTCAAATTAGCTTTTTCTGGTGAATCTGATCCAGATGTTAGCAAAAACAAAACTTTTTTCATAGCGAGAGCAATTGATTTATCTAATATAACGTTAATGCAAGGAAAAGCAGATGGTGGTTGTGTTACTTACTTACGCTATAGCCATCGTTTCATGAATCAAGATTTCATCTTGAAAGGATTTGGAATAAAATGACCTTATCGAAGCATTTCGCAAGTGCTAATCCGATAGCTTTTTAGACTTTTAGAGAGAACATGATTCGAGCCATCAGATTTTCGTGCTTTCCGGATAACATTGTCATCGGTTACTCAGACCATTAATCCAGATTATACGTCAAGCCAAGATCATATAAGAACGGAATGATAAACAACAAATTAGCGTCGAAACCTATATAAATTATAACACCAGACACAATGAAGATTATCACGAGTAATATGGGCTTGATGTGCTTACGGTATATAATCGCTAGTGCAAATATAAATAACATCTGGATCTCGTCGCTGATAACGCTATTCTGAATTATTAAGGCAGTTGTGCATACTGCAATTGCGATAGTAACAATTAAGCAAATTAAGGAAGTGGTCTTTAAATGATTCCCTCTTCGACGAAAGGCGCTATGATTAGAAATCATATAACCTACCAAACTGTATTATTACGTTGAAATAGATTATCAATGTTTTGATGCTCAAATAAGACCAATATTTGATGGTTGAAAACCTAACATCTCGAATTATTCATAATACGATGGTTAAAAATAGGAAAATACTAATGCTCTAGCTCCGCTCTCGACCGCCTTCCTACGATCCTATATTTTGATGCAATAGTTACTAATACAAGAACTACCGCATCCAGAATTGCTACACCGACCGCAAAAAGTGCCCGACCAACGCCGTATCGCGGAATCACAAGTAAAAGCGCACCATAGATTGCAAATGTAAATAGCAAAAACGCGATAACGTAGAGATAACCGGCTCTCCTCTTTATTAACGAGGTCGATTCACTTGAAGCCAAAAAACTGAAAAAGATCCACGGAAGCACCACATTGAATAGAATAATAAATGAAACACCAATAAAATGTGAGTCAGCTATGAGCAAGAAGAATAAATTGTTAGGGAGTATAAAGAAAAAAATTAATTGCCAAACAAAAGCTACAAACCCGAATATTCCAAGATACCACTTTGTCTTTTCCTTCATTATCATGGAACTTACCTCAATAATTGCCCACTGAATCTGAGTTCCTTAACGTTTGGTTTCCCATGGGGAAACTATTCAATTCGCACGTTGGTTATCCATCTGTGTATGACAGCTCTCAATGGTGCATCATCACTGTTATATTATTTAGTGAAATATAAAAATTTAGTTTGTATTGAACCGCAATACGAGTTATTATCGGAAGTTATAAAATTAGTGTCTATACTCAATATCGTCGCTAATACTGCGCCTGTAACAACCTTAATTACAGCATAGTCTGGCGTTATCTATCATTAGTGCGAACAATAGTCGAAACAATAGAACAAAGCTCTCGGCAATTAAGATATCTAGGATACCAAAGCCATGTGAGATTCTGTTTGATAATTTAGTAAGGTTGAGGTGAACATCAATCAAGTGCCTAAATTGATAAGTTGTAAACAATTGTTTCGAATAAACAAATAAAGGCTCAGTTAAGCTGTCAGTTTACTTGACAGGTTTTTGTTTAATACCCTCGTACCCATATTTTAAATACACAAATAATAAGGATACCCAAATAGCAATTAACGGCCCTAGCAGAAATACTAAATCTACTAGAGGGAACCTTATACTTTCTTGATTCATTAAGAAAAAAATCGTAACTGGTATAAAGTATAAAGACAATAAAGCAGATAATAGCATTCTCCCATACAAGATTGGTGCGTTCTTTCCTTTGGACCATTTGTAAGCTTTTACCGAGTAGAAAAAGATAAGTAAAAAAGATACCGAAAAGCCAATCAACGCATACGTGAATACTTCATCCAAATTCGTTTTTTTCACTCTCCCACTAAATCTTCAGGAATATGATCCTCCATATCCCCACGTGTTCCACCCTATCTTGTTTGCTATTTCATGAGCTAAATCACTTATAGAAGCAACTATGGCTACACCTGAGAAAGATTCATATGCTACCATAGGGACATTAGGAATAAAAGTTATAGTGTTCATGTTGCTCAAATACCCGTACATCCCAATAGATGATACAAGGGAACCAACAACAGTTACCCATGGATAGTAATAATCGACGCTATCAAACATCCATATATATTTATCCCCGCTGTGTTCATTCGCATAGGTAGACTCGTAGAGAGATGTGAAGTCGTTATCCCACACTACTTGGAGAACCTGAATGACCGCTCCAGCAGCAATAAGTGCCGCCCCTATTATTGCTCCAGCTAATGCGTTTAAACCAATCGTAGCAGGGGCAAGAGCTACCGTTGCGCCCAAAACGGCTAGAGCAATGCTAGCAAGTATACTGTAGTCATTGGTTTCGCTAGTTACGTGATTATAATATCTTTGGGCGCTGTTTCCGGCATACAGGGAGTTGATTACGTCATGTTCACCATAAGTAACAGACCATCCCCCGAGCCACCATGGAGCATGATAAACAAAATAATTCACTGTTACCATTACCCACATTCCACTATCAAAATAGACTCCTTTTGGCAATGAGTCTGGTGATATTTTCAAAAGTATAGATGAGACGCTACCTGTCTGTTTTTCATAAAAGACATTGGCACCAACCAAATGCTTAGAGAAACCAGGTGGGAATTTCTCATTTCTCAAAGATGAGAAAGTTTTGTTAGCTAATTTTGCATCCAAAGAGTTAAAACGTAACAATTCTTGATTTCTATTCCATCGTAAAAGTTCAATAGAGCTTGGTTCTTTCTCAAGAAATTTCTTAACAATCGTATCTCTTTCCACTGTACTCATACTTTTGAATTCGTTTATAGTACTTCCTGGGAAATTAGTAAGATACCAGGAATCAAATTCTTTAGCAAATATAACAGTTGCATTTTGGCTAGAAGTTTTAACTATTGCCTGAGAATCGCCATTCACTACAGGGCTCTTATTATTTACTACAGCAGCATGTGTAATTCCGGAAAAAACTAGAAACACCATCACAGTCGCCATAAAAACAACACCTAAATACTTTATTTTTTTGTTCATATGAATCAAAATACTTTGATATATATATATTGTAACTACGATTGCTACAATTTTCAAGAACAGAATTATAGGAAATCGGAAAAGGGGTTTCTCAATGTAATCTATTTAGAACCCTGAAATTTAAGAGATAAACGACGTGTAGCCTACAACACTATCGTTAACCACTTATAATTCAGACTTTTAATCCTGGATCATAGCCTACTTCTTCCAACGTTTTTTAAACGTACCAGCAATGAAATTATATTGCGCCCTCAATGTCAGAGAGCATCAGTCAATTCGACTATAGTGAAATATCAGATACGATTTTATGCCGGGATCGGGGGTCGAACCCGAGACCTCCGGATTTCCCAGAACAATCAAATTCTTATGAGTCCGGCGCTCCACCAACTGAGCTATCCCGGCATCGATGATTTATGAGGCTTCTTCGAGCTTTTCAGGCTCATCGGTGCTCGGAGGTTCGCTGTATGTTTCCTGTACACTCGGAGGTAATCCTATGGCCTCGGTTTTTCTTATTTCTATCTTTCTGATTGGGTAAATGTCCCTAGCAGCTTCAGCAAGATCGTTATGGATTTCGTCGCCTATAACATATTTAACCAAATCACCGTAATTTAATGTTTTTGCCTTTTCCTGAAGGAAATTTTCTGCGCATTTTCTAATCTCAAGCTTCTTCGTGTTTGTCAGTTTACCGTCTGTAACAATAACGAGTTTACAAACCATTCCACTATTATCTGCTGAATAGATGGTTTGTACAATGTCCAAACGCTCCTTTCGCCTTCTAACCATTCTCTTTATGTAATCATCGCTAACGGAATGACCAACAAACGCAGTGGAGCACTTTGTTCCTGCGCATGATCTGATCCGAAATACGATCTTTGAATTTGACTTCTTAAGATTCCCAGTTAAATCTGATACGGAATATTCAACATTCCTTCCTACCATTAATTCCGGTGAGGATCCTAAGCTTACCGCTATCTCTTTGCTTCCAAAATACTCTGGAGCGAGTATACTATACCATGTTTTCTCTTTCCACTTATCCTTACTCTTTTTTTGAGCTCTATCCTTTGCCATTAAATCCCTCTAATTAAATTAATATTAATTGAAGCTTCCTCCTAATGGTAACGCAGAATTAAATGTTTCGCAAATTTTTCTCAATAATATTGTTGAGTTTCATAAATACCTAGGTTTTCGGCACTTATTCAGAAAATAGGATTTAACGCTCCAAAGAAGCCGTCATGCAGTGCGCACCACCATATCCTCCAGTGAGTTGACTTAATTCAACCTGCTGATAGTCTATCCCTAGATCACTTACTTCCTTTCTATTTGGGAACAATTTGTTCTTTCCATTAACATTAAGTTCCTTAGATATTCTCCTTTCAATATCAACCGGGAAGCGGTGGCCCTTCATAAGGAGTTTAAGAATATCTGAAACATTTGCGACAATAATCTTATTGTCCGAAATTGTCAGGAAATTTGACGAATAACTCAACTGCTCACTCAAGGTAAGATCGATTATGTTGAAATCTTTTGACAGAATGTAATCGTAAAGCGTAGTCTTTTCCTGCAAAGTTTTTTTTCCGTTATCCTTTGTGTAAACTCTGGCAATTGATTTTTTCATTGATTCCACAGACCCTACAGCAACACCGTTACCTGCGATATTGAAGTACGTATCGAGATGCATATTTATCATGCTGTTTGATTTCGATGATTTAGAAATACTATATTCTGGGTTTTCTACAACACAATATTCTTCGTAGTCAAGAACATCTGAATTTATCGCCTGAAAAGCACCATTCTCATCCGTTCTCTGCCCAGTTCCTATAAGGCAAAAGTCACCTGCGGGAATAAAATCTCCGCCTTCAAAAAATCCATTTTCATCAATCTTTGCGACGTTCTTTTCACCGAAGGCATATCTTATCACAAATTCCGTTATCTCAGTTTCTCTCATTCTCTGTTCCTTTTTCATACGGCCGACAACTACGCCTTTCGATCCTACGGCCTGTTGATCCCTCATAAAATAAAGGTTTGCAAGAGGTATGTTGGAGTAAATTGTCGGGTATTTCGTGAACCCTGGTGTTTCACGCTTCAAATCGATGGAGGGTTCAAGTGTTAATATGTTAAAGAGGGTCAGTGAATCGAGTGAAGGTAAATTCCGTTTGAGCTCTGTTTTAGCAGCGACTGTATCTTCTTTATTCCCGTAAAAAACAACGGATTTAAGAATTTTATCTTCTAAAAGTCTTCTAAATGCCTTGTTCGTATCGCCTTTCCTAGAAACAATATCGCTTAAAAGCTCGACTTTTACCCCATTCGCTTTCATTACTTCTTCAAGGTTTTCATGCTCCTTTATAGCATCTCTAACCCTGAATGGTCTTTCGAAAAGGAAAGGTGAGGGAGCCAACATTGCATAGTCAACTTCAGTCCCAGGCCTATGTATCATAACTTTTCTCAATGTGTGCCATTCTGCCTTCGCTTTCATAAGAATTCCATTACCTTATTTCTGTGGAGTTGAATTAATTTGCTGTAGGTACAGGAAATATTTTTCCATCAAAAATGTATGCGTCGAAGTCGTGACTTAAGCGTTCCCTTACGGTGAACATCTTGAAGTCCGTTGTGTCCATGACTTCACTCTCATCACCCGATGTTGAGAGTAGTACAAATTTCCTTAATACTGCTTTTTCTCCCTGGAAAATGTAATTGTTGCTGAAGAAGTCTCTTGTTGAAAGATACTTTTTCGTAGAATATTCTGGACTCACGATTGTCAGTTTTGAAGGCGTTGTCTCCACGACGATGAACTTGCCTTCTGAATTTGAAATTATTTCACCTGGCAAAAGATCGAGTATACGTACAAGATATGTGTATCTATATAGATCGCTTCCGCCCTCCCTTCCGGCTAACTTCTTTGTTGCCAGAACGTACGAAAAGAAATTGTCATGGATTAACTGTGAAGCGTTGTTTCCGTCGGATTTCGACATAAGGTAAATATCGTATCCTTCAGGTAGGCTTACAGTTTTCGTGATCATGAAACCTTCTTTACCGGTACCTTTTTTCGTATATTCCTTGATCAAATTAACTGCCTGCTCAAGTTGCCGTGTTTTTCGAGTGGTGTATGATCTTATCTGTATGATTGCTTCATAATACGATCCCGTGAGTTTATTACACCTCGGGCAACTCTCCTTTGCAGACTTTATTTTCACGGATAACATCTTGTCTTGAATAACAGTCTCACCTTTCTTTACTACCAAGCGGAAAGAAATCGATTGATTGTCAAAATCCAACTTTATATCGCTTGCAGGGATGATTAATTCCACACCACCTTGATCAGATTTAACGGCATCTTTAATGAGTCTTCCCAAGTAGTGTTTGAAGTCGCTATACACCCACCTGTTTCCTATTTTGATTGCACCACATTTTGGACATTGAGTCAGCGGTATAGAATCCCTCGTATCTATTTTCAGTGCATCGATAAAACATTCTGTACATAATGCACCGATCTGTGCGTCGTTTTTACCACAAACTATACATTTCATTCCCTTAGACATTAAATCACTGCATTATCTTAGGCCTTGCCTAGAATTTCTGGATCTTTCTTAAACGATTTAACAAGAGCGGAGGCAATTAGATGCTTCCTGATTTCTGTTGTGCCCGCTCCTATCTGACCCAGGATGGCATCTCGCATCAATCTTTCCACGACCATGTCCTTTGTATATCCGAGACCACCCAAGATCTGTATGGCTTCTCTCGATATATATTCCGCAGACTCTGTTGAATGCATTATGGCGGCAGCCGCGCTCAGAGAATCCATACGATTCCGCTCAAGATTACGCAGAGCTTTCTCGGCTAAAAGTTTGCTGGTCTCATATTTTGTATACATATAAGCAAGTTTTTCCTCTATCAGTTCAAAACGATAGAGATGTGTATTGAATTGTTTTCTTTGTGTTGAGTATTCTATCGCAGTTTCCAGCGCTCTTCTCGCTAATCCTATGAAAATGAATGAGAGTACGACTCTCTCAGAATTAAGTCCAGATAGGATAATATCTTTACCGTTGCCGTATTCCCCTACGACCCGATCCTTTCCGAGAACTATGTTATCAAAATAAATTTCGCCTGTCGGGGATCCCCTCATTCCCATTTTGTTGAACTTTTTCCCCCGTGAGAAACCTTTATCCGAACTAAGAACTACAAACGCAGAGTAACTATCGCCTGTCCTAGCATAAACAAGAAACAGGTCAGAAAATGGAGCATTTGTGATAAGCGTTTTTGAGCCATTCAAGATAATCTTATCACCATCTTTCCAGGCTTCGGATTTCATGCCCAATGCATCTGAACCTGAACCGGGTTCCGTTAAAGCTAGAGAACCTATCCATTCTCCAGATGCAAGTTTTGGAACATAATCCCTTCGAATCAGTTCCGATCCATTCCTATATAAGTTGTCTAGGCATAAATTGCTGTGGGCACCATACGAGAGTGCCAGAGAAGGCGATGAATAACCAAGCTCTTCTTCTATTATTGCCTGTGCCGCGATGTTCAAACCTGAACCTCCATATTCTGCGGGAACAGTTATTCCAAGATATCCCATTTTCCCCATTTTTTTGAAAACAGATTCTGGGAAATAATCCTCATTGTCGATTCGCGAAGCCATAGGTTCAACTTCTCTTAAAACGAATTCTTTAACCGAATTTTTCAGCATGCTTAACGTCTCGTCATCTGGTTCGAAAGGCATTGTTGAGGATTACTGTATAGTTTATATTTTATCCCTTATAAACTCTCCATGGTACGAGAATGAAAGCCCCGGATTAGTGACCTGAATGCTATAATCTTTCCTTTTTGGTGCAGGTCATAGTTTTTCCGCGGACCTGATTTAGGAATAATACTCATTACTTTTGTTGTGCGAAGTTTATTTTCTATTTAAGATATTATAATTTGAACCTTAAGTAAGGCCAACGATTTTCGTGCATAATACGCTGTAGAGCGTGATTAAGATAGAACGCATTCAATAGCGGGTGTTTCTCTAATATTCTTGGCGTTTACTTCCTTTCTGAGAGCATAATAAACGATCGTAAATGTTAAATTGTCTTCACGAATACGTTGTGGTGGGATGGAGTTCCCGTTAATTGTCCAGACGTGACTGATAACTCCTTTAACTGATCCTATAGGATTTAGGTTAGGCGATTTGTATGGAGTTTAAAGGTCTGCTTGGAACATCTACGGAAAATTTTTATGAGGAATATGCGTCGGAACCTGATTTCTTCAAGGATTTGAATCTTGCTCCTGTCATTTCCAGGATAATTAAGCCCTTTGAAAAATTTAAACTGAGGACTTTGTTTCTATCTCCACTCCATGACGTAAGCGCGATTGAGTTTCGGCAGGCTATATTCAGAGATCTCGAGGATGACAAATTATTGGGCCTTTTGAAGAAATTCTCATCTGATCTAAAAACTGTTAATGGACACCTATCAGCCCTAGAGAAGCTTTACGAATATCAGAGAGAAGGATGGTTCCTTGAGGCAGTAATGCTCTATTCCTCATCTATTGAAAATTTGTCAAATGAATTCTCCAAGCTTAAGATAAGATCGGTTGGACTAGCTTCTTTTCGTGATTTTCTCCTTGACTACATAGATTCTGAAGCCTATAAGACGCTGGCCCAAACAGCGAAAGAAATACATTACGATCTTTCCAAATTGCAATACCTCATGGTTATAGGAAGTGGAAAAATTACTGTATCTGGATTCTCAGGTGGCGAGGATTATAGCAAGGAAATTATTGAATCATTCCAAAGATTCGGTGAGTATGCCGCACACAAGGAAAGCCTTAGGATAAAAGAAAACAATGGAATGTCTCACGTCGAGGCAGCCATTCTTGCTCTGGTTGCAAAGATATTCCATGAACCGTTTAATAAGTTGAAGAATTTTTATGAATCAAATGAGAATTTTTTGAATGCAACAGTATCAAATTTTTACAATGATTTGCAATTCTACATCTCGTACTGTGATTTCCTCAGACCTATGAAAGATATGGGCCTTCATTTCTGCATTCCTGAAATATCCAACAGTAAAGCAGTGACGGCTAAGGAAACCTTTGATATTTCACTTGCAGCCAAATTAGCATCGGAAAAAAAAGAAACCATAACCAATGATTTTTACCTGTCAGAGAAAGAGAGGATCGTTGTCGTAACTGGCCCGAACAATGGTGGTAAGACTACATTTGCACGGACGTTTGGTCAACTGCATTTTTTCGGGTTGCTGGGCGTTCCGGTCCCCGGGACGGAAGCAAAACTATTTCTTTGTGACGGAATATACACACATTTTGAAAAAAGCGAAGACCTTGAAAATCTCAGAAGTAAACTTGAGGATGATCTTCATCGCATAAAAGAAATACTGAACAGGTCGACCTCCAACAGTATTGTTATAATAAACGAAATGCTTAGTTCTGCTTCCGTGATGGACGCCGTTTCCATAGGAACAAAGATCATAAAAACAGTGAGGGATAGAGGATCGCTGTGTGTTTACGTTACTTTCATCGATCACTTGACCAGACTTAATGGCACAGTGAGCATGGTAAGTCAGGTTGATCCGGATAATCCTGCAATAAGAACATTCAAAATCTTAAGACAAGAGTCAAATGGGTTGGCCTATGCCAATGCGCTCGCAGATAAGTATGGACTGACCTATGAGAGAATATCGGAGCGGATAAAATTATGAGACCATCTTTACTGTTTAATAAAGAGAGTGATCGCGTTTTCGACGAGCTTCCATGGAGTAGCAATGACCTTGTGAAAGATTTTGAGCTTGAACGTGTGTTTAATGCTATGTCTGGTGGCGACAAAGAGCTAAAGAAAATAGCTATGGAGATTGTCTTGAATCCTATCATGGAGCAGGATACTATAAAATATCGCCAAAAAGTAATCGAGGATTCTCTTAAAAATTCGGAAATTATAAGGGACATATATGACCGATTTTTTAAATCGGTTTCAAAGGCTAGGGAGCACCATTTCTGGATGGGAAGTTCCAACCCGGAATACATTCTCAACGAATCCATATCAATATTATCTATCTATATCGATACGATAGAATACGTTAGGGGCACATTAATTAGGAATTCTAATCAGTTTAGTTCAAACGGTTTCCGTTCTCTCGTAGAATTTATGCAGAAAAATTTTAGCTCAGAGTATATAAGAGATATTAGAAGACACTTGGCTAATTTAAGCTTCGAGCGCGGTATCAGTGTGAGAGGAAAAATTGGCAAAGCAAATTCGATATCTGACTATATGCTGCTGAAGCCAAAAGAGATTAAGCACGCTCTTCCAAGGATATCATTGAGGCATAGGAATCGCCATTACACATATGTCTTACCTGAAAGGGATGAGGCCGGTGCGCAGGCATTATCTGCAATGAGAAGAAAAGCCATAATAGACGTAACTAATGCACTACAGGATTCTGCTGAAAACGTCCTTGGATTCATAAATGAAATTGAGATGGAGATCGGATTTTGTGTTGCAAGCATAAATCTGTACGATGCTATTGAAAAGACCTCTATGCCCATAGTCTTTCCCATAGCACAGGACTTTGACGGCGCTACGGAATTCAGGGAACTTTGCGACATATCCCTCGGTATAAAGTTGCAGAAAAAGCCGGTGGGCAACAACCTCAGTACAGATAAGCTAAGACTCCTGGTGATAACCGGAGCAAACGGAGGTGGAAAATCGACTTTCTTAAGAAGCTTGGGCCAGGCTCAATTATTAATGCAAAGCGGACTCTTTGTTTCCGCCGAATATGCAAAAATTCCGATAGTGCACGCTATATTTACTCATTTCAAGAGAGAAGAAGACGCGGGAATGGATAAAGGTAAATTTGACGAAGAATTGAGCAGGATGAATCTCATTGTTGACCACCTTATGTCAAGGAGTCTTGTCTGTTTTAATGAATCTTTCGCGGCAACAAACTCTATCGAAGGTTCGGAGATTGCAAAACAGATCATCAATGCACTTATTGAGAAAAATATTAAGGTATTCTTTGTCACGCATTTATACGATCTTGCAGCAGCCTATTATGATAAGAGAGGAAATGGGATGATGTTCGTCAGGGCGAATAGGCTTGAAACTGAAAGCCCATCTTTCAAGATCGTAGAAGGCAAACCGCTTCCTACAAGTTACGGTGAGGACCTTTACAATTCAATCTTTCATTGAAGAAGGACTGGAACAAACATTTCAAAACTATGGTCCCATTAACTCTTATTGTACTTTTGAAGTGATCCGCTACTTTATCAATTGAGACCAATTGCTTGGATGAGCATACAGACGTCAGAAGAAGTTTATAAGTGGTTCATGAGATGAATTTGATTGAAATACGAAACAGACGAAAAATTGAATTAGATAATTTAAAGTAATCATAGATAATATCCGCAAAGATCAAGGTTAATTCTGTTAAGAGGATGAACTATGTATGTAGAAGTTGAAGAAGAATATGTTGCGAGGATACCTCCGGATAAGCTATCTGAAGATTATGACAGGGCGATGCTTGAGGTTACAAAGGCATCGTTGGAGGGGAAACTTGTTGATTTCAAGAGTGAAGGGAACGAGAATAATTCACCGGGAAAATACTTTGTAATATCAATAATGAATGTTGAACCAATAGGCGATGGCGTAATAGTGCACGGAGATGGCGGAGTTTATCAAACAGTCAGATACAATGCACTGGGATACTATTTGGAGATGCAGGAGATCGTTGAAGGCCTTGTTGTCTCTGTTCAACCATTCGGTCTCTTTGTAAGATTTGGTCCTTTCGAAGGATTACTTCATAAGAGCCAGGTAATGGACGACAGAATCGACATTGATGCTGGAAGCCAGAGACTTATTGGAAAGGATACAAAAAAGGAAATCAAAATAGGAGACAAGCTCAGGGTTCGCGTAGTATCTCTAAATCTTAGTTCCCTCTCTGCAAAGGATAGCAAGATCGGTCTTACCATGAAGCAAGTAGGTTTGGGTAAACCAGAATGGCTGATCAAGAAGGTCGAAAGTTAATCGCCTGTGAGGGAAATAAGCAACTGGCAATTTCGTAAACGGTGAAAATATGCATTATATATCGTTAGAAGATCAAGGTGAATTTACAAGAAAGGTGGAGAAATGAAACAGGAATACAGGGCATGTAAAAAATGCAAGATTCTAACAACGGAGAAAACCTGTCCGGTGCATGCAAACGAGAAAACAACTACCGAATGGTATGGCTTTCTAATAATTATTGACCCTGCAAGATCGGAGATAGCGAAGAGGGCCAATATTGTAGAACCAGGTGCTTATGCAATTAGAGTCAGGCAGTGAATTCGTACTGAGCGATGATGCCAGGAGGTTGATTACGCTCAACAATGGGGAACTCTGCAACCCAGAGGTTTTTAAGACTAAATTCTCCGAGAAAAGGATTGTTTCTGTTGGCGACGTTACCACCGAGAGACTTGAACAAAACGGGATAAAACCTTTTCTCGAAGTCGTCGATCTAAAGACAAAAAGAACCAGTGATGGTTATTTCACGCATCGTTCAGGATCTGAAAGTATAAAAAATGCCCCAGGCGTCATAAGTCATGATTTGTTCTTTCTCATTGAGAGACTGATGAAAGGAAACGGAGGAAGGATAGAGATTGAAGGAGAGGAAGATCTGTCTGTCATACCAATAATTTTTTATTCAGATCAAAATACAGTAATTGCTTACGGCATTCCGGATGTGGGAATGGCATGCATAGAAATTAATGAAAACATTAAGAAATTAGTTGATCATATTTTGTCCAGGATGGAGATAAGATGCAAGAATTAAAAATAGAAAAACAGGCCGAAAATAAGTTACTTCATAGAAAGGAGATACGCTATAGAATAGTATTTGCTGGAGAACCAACTCCCAGTCGGGAAAAGATAAAGGATTTAATTGCCAAAAATACAGGTGCTCCAAAAGAGCTTGTCATTGTTGATAGGAATATCCAAGAAACGGGAAAAAATGAGGTTATTGGATATTCAAAGATTTATGACACAAAAGAGAATGCATTACTGTATGAACCGGACTATGAATTGTTCAGGAACGGGTTGAAAACAAAGGAGACAGCGACTCAATGATGAAAAGAGAACTTTATTCTGTTACCGACAACAAAGTTGAGAGGAAGAGAAGATTTTGCCCCAGATGCGGACCAGGTGTATTCCTTGCTGAGCACAAGGACAGATTTACGTGCGGAAAGTGCGGTTATACCGAATTTCGAAAAGAAGCTTCTGAAAAACCTAAAACAACGAGAAAAAAAGCGTAATAAGAGACAAAATTACTTAAATGATTTCTCATACACATTAAAATTTCATCAATTGTGAACGTTTATATACAAAAAAGTGTTATATTTCACGATGTGAAAATGATTAGAGATGAGGCCACTTTGCTAATTATGCTCATAGTTGTTGGAATGGTGCTATGGGTAATGAACTCTATTAATTATTTGGAAATACCCATGGGTGGTGGCACGGTTTTCAATCTCGGATACGTATTAGGTCTGATTTTCTTTGCAATAGCCATTTTGATGCTAGTTAGAATTAAGAAACGGAAGACTACTTTAACCATGGGAAATAGTTAGAATATTCGCTCTAATTTGACTATCGTAATTTCGAGTTGGACTTGACTCAAATGGGTTTAGTGATATTTTAGATAACAAAGAGTTTAGCATAGTATTTCCAGATTCAAATCAGAGATGCATTCAAAATGAATGAATCATATCTCGTGGCTTGATAAATCTTCAGGTGATTCAATCCCTGAGCATCCTTTTTTTCTGCTATCTTTAGACTTCGTTGAAAATTCGGTTGTAAGATTTCCTGGGATTCTCATATTCAACGTACACCTCATCGTCAACGTTCAAAGCTAAATGTACTGTCAATTAATTCTGGTCCACGCTCTTGGACTTCTTAAACGCTATTGCGACATATTACAATAGAATGTTGATAGTGCTATCACCACGGAAAATTCTTACTAGTACTCTGAGAGTTAATGATGATCTTTCATTAGTCTTATTAAGTAACATGGATAATATCCCTCTACCGTCCTCCCGCCTTAAATAAAGGAATGGAAATTGGGGTGTCACTATACACTGAATGAAGGTGTAGGATGGCAGCTAGATTTTCCTAAGTATAAATATATTTAAACAGGCCATAATAGAGTATAAATAATCCAAGTTAAAAGAAATATGTCAAGAAAATAATGCATGAATTTTATCAGTAATGGGACCGTTGAGATTTGAACTCAAGTTACCAACACCCCAAGCTGGTAGGATACCAAACTACCCCACGGTCCCAGATTATGAGAATGGCAGTATTTCGTCAATCAAGTCCGTGTGGGATAGCACCATTCTTCTGCAGCAATATCTCTTTAAGCCAAGATCGTCCATTATTGCAGAAATTTCTTGTGGGGTCGGTTCTCTTCCATCAGAACGTATTTCTTTTATTTTCTGGTTGAATTTCTGGTAATCAGAAGCAATTACGCGCCCGCAACTAAAACATCTCACTGGAATCATCATTTTTAAATCACCTGTATGATTTCTGGGTCCTTGCTCTAGCACCCCTGCCTGCTGGTTTTTTCGCTAATTTTCTTCGGATATCGTTTACAAGCAAGGTTCTATCATACTGTCTGAACGTAGATTCAATTGCATCATCCTTAAAATACTCGACTATACCTTTGGCTATTGCGGTTCTCGAGGCATCTGCCTGACCTGTCGTCCCGCCACCGGAAACCTCAACGCTTATGTCAATAGTGTTGAGTTTATCACCAAGGAGCGTTAGAGGCTCCATTATCTTCTCCCTGAGGATCTCAACCGGATGCAATTCTACCGGAAAACCGTTAATTGTAACTCTACCATTTCCAACCTTCACACGTGCCCTTGCAACGGCCGTCTTTCTTTTACCAGAGGTTAACACAACCTCATTTTTTGTTGCCATAATTAATATTTTCCTCCAAGATGTTTGGATATTTCACCTAGAGTAAGGTATCCCGTGGATTTATTATTTTTCACTTCATCCAGAGACTTAGGCTCCAGTTTTTTCAAATCCTCGGGAAATCCACTGTAAACTTTGCATCTCTTTAATGCTTCCGCTCCTCTGGTCTTGGTCTTTGGGAGCATATCTCCAATAGTCCTTCTAAGTATCTGATTTGATGTTCTCGGATAATATGGCCCTTTTCTTACGCTGCCTATGTCACGGAGAGCCTCAAACTTCTTGAAAATGTTATCCTTGGAACCGGTTATAGCTACCTTGTTTGCATTCACTATAACAATTTCCTCGCCGTTTAAAAGTTGCTTTGCAACATACGATGACAATCGCCCATAAATGAGATTAGTTCCGTCTATCAATTGCAAATTATTCACCTCATGATTCTTACATTTGTTCCTTTCGGGTTATCTTTAGCCAGCTCTACAAGAGACTTAATTGTTGATCCGCTAGTTTTTGCCTTTTCAGCAGCCTTTTTAGAGAATTTTAATGCTGCTATCGTGACATTCTTATTCAGGTGACCGGAGCCAAGGACTGCTCCTGGAACAACGAGTGTCTCGCCATCCTTTGCCACCTTATCGATCTTCGAGAGATTGACATCTGCATACCTAGAACGGGAAGAACTCATCTTATCAGCAATAGTCCTCCATAGGCTCGAATTATTCTCTCTTGAAATCTGCAGTAACGTATCTATTGTATCTCGTAGATATGGATTTTCCTTTTTAGTTGATCTTATCGACATTTGATTCTACCGACCGGTAAACCTCATAGTTTACCGGTAATAAAAGTTTTTGACGAAAATCACCAATTTAGCATGCTCCACAATGGGAAATTTTTAAATTTCAAAATTACGGATTATAGATAAAATAGTTGTTGTAACTTTTCAACTTGACGAACAAATGAGATGCATATTGTTCTCAATCTCTCTCCTCGTCGTTATCGTAACGCGGGCCACCTATGTATTTTAAGACGCCCATAATCTTGTAATACTCACTCTGTGTAATATTCGCCCTTGAAAGTATTCTGCGAATCATTACCATCGATTTATCCTTCTTATAGTCCGGATAACTCGAATCGGATATCAGCCGCTCAACGCGCCCCACAAGAAGTTCGAAATTTCTGGGAGAAATAAGCTCCGATCCACGCAGTTGGCTATAGGGAACCTGCCTGATCATTTCGTAAAGGAGTATACCAACCGCATGGGAAAGATTATAGACGTTGTATTCTGGATTCCCTGGTATATTGATGAAAAAGTTGCATTTTGCTAGTTCTTCGTTTCGCAATCCATCAGATTCCCTCCCGAATACAATTGCAATCCGACCCTTCTTTGGGAGAATACTTTTCCAAAATGTTTCAGGAGATACAGGTATTCTCAGGAATTTTCTCTCATCATCCGTTTTAACATTTGATGTTCCTGCCACAATTGTAAAGTCTTTTATCGATTCCTCAAAATCGTAAAAAATTTTTGCATTTTCAAGAATCTCTCTTCCACCCATAGATCTGGCAAAGGCTTCATCGCCTAATGCAGGCGGATTTACGAGGCGCAGATCGCTTAAACCAGTATTTTTCAATATCCTCGCAACTGCGCCAATATTCCCTTCATTTTTTGGACTCACCAAAACAACTGAAACTCGGGATGAGAGCTCAGACAGTCTGTCCGCGAGATCTTCCTCGTTGAATTTGTCCTTCTTTCTTTTCAGCGGTCTAGGATTTTCCTTGCTCAATGTTTTCCTCTACTGGTTTATTATCGACTTCAGATTTCTGTTCCTTTTCTTCTTCCGTCTTTCCAGTTTCGGCATTTGCCTCTGAACCTTCAGGTTTCGGATACGTTTCGACAAGTTTCAGTTCATTTGTGCTGACGTACTTTCTAACATCCGTTACAAAATTGAACTTAGATTCAAGCCATTCATTGTTGAACTTTGCATCATCGGGAACGAGTATTTCTAAGATTTCATTGTTCTCGCTAACACTGAAACCATTTGATCCGTTCGGATAATCCAGATCCAGGAGTGCCAAGATTTTATCTGTTGGGGAAGAGATAACCGCGTTGACTCTGTATTTATAAAATACTACCTTTCCGGCCCACTTATGATTGAAATCTATCAGAGTTCTTCCTGGCGTAAGAGAAATAATCTTTCCAGTTCTGCCCTTCAGTGTAACTTCCATGCCAAGCTCCGGATTTATTTTTTCCTTCTGCAGTTCGCGAAATGTGTGCAGCTGAATGTTCTTCGGATCTCTCTTTCCGAAGCCGTTCTCGGGCTCTATCCTTATCTCGTAATCCGTTCCAATAACGGCCTCGCGAAACGATTTGTTCAGTGCTTCGCTTATTTCCTTAATGGGTTTATCAGAACCAACTATCAAAATCTGATCCTCATATTTTGCCCCATCCTGGTAGATATTGCTTTCCCTGGCAAGTTTTTCATCACTTGTCAGAACCAGTTTTCTTTCGTCGCCGACATACATTTCGTAACTAATCTTTATGAAATCGCCATCATTCATCAGGTTTCACCAAATTTCGAATACGCCCAAAGCTCAAGAACGTATTTATAGCTATCGAGATAGATTCCCATGATTAGCAGAGTATCAGGATATTATTACACCAGTGAACCCATCGATGTGCACCATCTGCCCCTCATCTATTCCGCCCGCAAGTCTGGTCCTGTAAAGTATTGTTGTTTTCTTCGAGATGAGATCGTTCTTAAGTTTTTGGGCTATATCTTCAGTAAATATTATTCCCCGAAATCTTGATGCTGCGGATTCATTTACTGTGTTGCCTGAAACAACAAGAATGTCTCCCTTTCCAGACTGTTTCAATGTTATTTTTCCGTTAATGGACTTTCCTAGGGGGTAACCGCGACCTACAAAGTTCCCAACTGTAGCGACTCGTACTTCATTCGTTCCGCCAAAGACAAAATATGGGGCTCCTGAAGTTATAACAATCCTGTTGCCCTTCTTCAGGGATGAATTCTTCAAGATTATATTTAGAACGTTATTGAAATCCAGATCCTCCAGATTTGCTAAATCAAGAACCGTTGGCTCCACGCCCCAGTAAAGGTTCAATTTCCTAGCAACGCCCTCAGATTCAACAGCAGCAATTAGTGGTGCATGAGGCCTGATTGCAGAAATCATCTTTGCCGTGTTTCCAGTTTTGGTGAATGCCAATATTGCATCAGCTCTGATTTCCTGCGACACAACCTTGGATGCCTTCGCGATCGAATAAGCAACAGGGTTTCCAAAAAATTCTGCAGGTTCAGGCATCTCTTCGCGCTCAGATTCCACATAATCAGAAATCATCCTGAGGTACCGGACGGCAGCTACGGGGAATTCACCAATTGCGGTTTCCTCGGAGAGCATGACTGCGTCCGCGTTGTCGAGAATTGCGTTCGTTACATCCGATATCTCCGCTCTTGTTGGACTACTTGATTTTACCATAGACTCAAGCATCTGAGTTGCAACGATAGCGGGAACACCGACTTTGTGCGCGATCTTGATGATTTCTTTCTGCGCAACCGAGACCTCCCTCAGCGGAAGCTCAACGCCAAGATCTCCACGCGCGACCATTACCAAGTCTGAATTTCTGACAATCTCTTTCAGGTTCTGCATTCCGCTCTTGGTCTCGATTTTGGATATGACATATTGATTGCCTCCCTTTTCGTTTATCATTTTCTGGAGATCGATCACATCCTGGTCTCTCTGTACAAATGACTGGGCGAAGAAATTAACTCCGGCTCTGATGCCTTCCTCCATAAAGGAAATGTCACGATCTGTGAGTGTGCCAAGTTCTATGAATTTGCCTGGGATATTCACCCTGCTTCGATCTCTTAACGCACCCGAATCCCGGGACCTTACGGAAATTTTTCCTCCCTTTGCCTTTGTGACCCTCATCCGGATCTTTCCGTCACTGAGCAGTATCTGATCGCCTTCGTGAAGAGAAGCTAGTGCACTATCATGATTAAGTTCTATGTCGCCACCTTTCCCAACCGTGTATTCTTTACCCCTATTCACCTGAAGTGAACCGTTTTTAAAAGCGCCAGTTCTTAATTCAGGGCCTTTTAGATCTACCATTATGCCAACGTGCTTGTGAACATCAGAATTTATCTCATCGACAACCGTTTTGACCTTTTGTATGTACCCGGGCTCTATATGCGCTGTGTTTATTCTTATTGCCGACAGGTTATTTTTGAACATTGTTTTCAAAAGCGATCTCTTGAAACTTGCCGGCCCTATCGTAGATACAATCTTTGTTCGTGGCATAAATAAGGTATGAAAAATTTATATTTAACCGAGAGCAATTGCAAAAGATAAAAACTCTGTCTGGTCATAACGCTGCAAATTCTGATGCGCCTGCTAAAAAAGGTCTACCACGCAAAACAACTCGCAAATCATGCCTTCTTTTTGGCAATATGAATGTTTACGGCTCCAAACATGAGACTTTTTGCAGAACAGGTCTCAAATCCTGCGTCAAGTATCATCTTTCTTATCTCTTCCTGACTGTAAAAATGTTTCACCGAACTGGCGAGATAAGAATATGCCGTGGAGCGCGTGATCAGATTGCCCAGCTTGGGAACAAACTTGTAAAAGTATAATGAAAAGAGCTGTGAAAAACCCTGCTGGGTAGGGTTGTATGCGTCAAGATTTGCAAGGGTTCCACCGGGCTTCAAGACCCTGTACGATTCCCTAAAGAATGCATCGACGTGGGTAAGATTTCTTGTCATATATGCTGAAACAACCGCCTCAAATGAATTTGAGGGGAAAGGTATTTCCTCGGCACTCCCGATCACGAATTTAACGTTCTTCAAGGTGACTTTCCTAGCCATGCTCTCATTAACGTCCATTGGCACCACGTGACAGGTTGGGCATTCTTTAAGAGCGAGTTCAGTTAGCTTTCCAGTGCCGGCTCCACAATCAAGAACAGAGGCTCCGCCCTGGAGATGAAGTGAACGAATCATGCCCTTTCTCCACCGGTTGTCCTGCCCCATCGAAATTATTGAATCTACAAGATCGTATTTTTCGCTGATAGTGTTAAAAATCTCTTCTACCACCTTACTTTTATTCTCGTATGTTTCTTGCAAATGTTTCACTCTATTATTTTAGCGAGCTGCGCATAAGGTATTCCGTCAATGTAAATTACGTTTTCTGAATCTATAAAATCCATATCGATTGCTAGTCCTACAACGTGTTTGCCGACCAGATTTGCGATTGTACAAATACCAAGGGACGAGGTAAAGGTTTCGTCCGATACACGCATGTTGCCATAAAATCCAGATAAAACCTTAATGTGGAATTTTCCTTCCCTGAATTCCTTGTCTATAAGATTGGAATCCGCAGCAGCCAAGATTACCTCATTCTGAGCCTCGGTAATTTTCATAGTGATCTGATTCAACGAATCACGTCCAACTTTTTGTATGAAGGCTCATATATCTGTCCTGAACGCTTGAGATGTTCAATCGCATCTCGTGCTCGCTCTTCGGTGAGGCCTTTCGAAACAGACAAAGATATAACCTCGTTGATCTCAGCTGCATGTTTGCTTTCAGCCTTTAGCTCTTTGATTATATCAAAAACTGTTTCCAAATCGTTCCTCTGTTTGGAACTTGTTCCACTCAACAGGATATCTATATCTACACCACCGTCAGTCATTGACACATCTCTGAGATAATAATCGACAATCTTCTTTGCAAGCATTGCATCTTCTGCGGTAACGAGCGGAGATAGTTTTGTTCTAGCAGCCGCTTCAGCAAGCCTGATTGTTGATTCAAGCTGCCTTGCTGTAATGGGTATTGATTCTGTGTTCCCGCCTCTCGTTTTCACATATTCATCTTTCAGCAGTTTTATGGCTTCATCGGAGAGTCTTGGAAACACGCGAGTTCTTGAGTAAGACACATATTTTCTGATTAACTCCTTCTCAACGATGGGCGCAAAATACTCTTCATCCGGTATCTCGTAATCAACGATCTCGTTTTCCTCGAGACTGCGATATATTTCACCGACGCGATGTGCTCTGAGAACGTGATCCGCCAAACGCTCATCGGAAGACTTTTCAGGACGATCAATAATCTTAAAAATTACATCGAAACGAGAGAGCAGAGGAGGCGGGAAATCGATCTGATCGACTATGGACCTGTTAGGATCATACCTTCCCCATTTTGGATTTGCCGCACCAAGAATAGAGCACCTGGATTTCAGCGTGGCCATTATTCCAGCTTTGGAAATAGTTATTGTCTGCTGTTCCATCGCTTCATGCATAGCGGCTGTATCTCTGTCATCCATCTTATCCATTTCGTCGATTGCACAGAAACCGTTGTCTGCAAGGACAAGAGCACCTGCCTCAAGCGTCCATCGGCCTTCACCAAACTCATCATGAACCGCGGCAGCGGTCAATCCAGCAGCACTTGAGCCTCTGCCGAAAGTAAAAACTCCTCTTGGCGATATTTCAGTCATATACTTCAGCAATTGAGACTTAGCGGTTCCCGGGTCTCCAACCATCAGTATGTGGATATCCCCTCTTATCGTTGTCCCGTCCTTCATGACTTTTCTTACCCCGCCAAACATCTGGAGGACCAGTGCCGTCTTTATCATGTCGAGCCCGAATATTGTTGGAGCAATGGATGATGACAGTTTGTCGATCAAAGACGGGGTTTTGGAAAGGGCGATTATTTTTTCCTCGTCTTCTGAAGAAATTGTTATTTCCTCTAGCTCTTTGGATTTCTTGTAATTTACACAATAAAAGTATATCTCGAACTCAGTCAAAGTTACTATTCCAATACGTTTCTGTTCTGCCCTAACAATCCCATCGATGGTTACCCGATCCCCAGGATAGAGCCTGCCAGTGAGATCGTCCTCAATAATCACGGTAATTCGCTGTGGTTGGGTTCCGCCCTCAAGTGTTTCTGGATTTTCCTGAAGCTCAATCTTCTGAGTATCTACAAATTCCGAAAGTTCAGGAACAAGTTTGAACTTTGCCTTGTTATGCTCGATTCCACTTTCAAGTTCGTTTGAGCATTTAGCAGGTTCTTCCATTTTACCTTTTGACTGCTTGACCTTCGTTATGGCTCCACATACAGAACACTCAAAAGCTGCGTCCTGAAGGCGAGGGAGAACTTCCGTATTCTTTCGGACTATGCCGTTTATAGAGAGCAGCTTCTCAATATCCTCGCTCCTTATCTGCCTTATCTCTTTTCTGAAGCTTTGATCCTCACTAAGACCTGATATTCTGAGGTTAACTCGATTAACATTTACCCGATCGGTATGTATGAGACTGCGCAAGACTTCTTCTCCGAGTGCAAGTAGATGCTCCGGATTATCCAGAATGGCGGATTCAAACGATGAATTATGCCGTCCAAAATCAGAAAGATCCTTAAATGAAACGTAAATTGACTTTTCGTCCGGATAAACACTGCTTACCCTGTTAATTGTATCCATATATCCGTATTCGGAGTAAATCCTGAGCCAGGATTCTCTCAATCGATCTTCTTCCTCAATTCCTATCGGGATCATTTCTACATGCAAATCTATAACATGTGAAATAACTTTTCTGTCATACCAAAGCATAATTTAAGTTTAAATCTCCCGTATTAATATGTGCTCATATTGTGTTATTCACACAACAGGTGCAACCTATTTTTCAATCACCTGTACGGTAAATCTGCATATTTTACTATTCGTACACTATATACTCGATCTCCATCATTTCTCTTTGGGTATAGAAGAAATTTTTCCTCCCCATTAACCGTCTGCAAATTAATAAATGTCTTTTGGTTGTGCCTTTAACTTACAGATCGCTGGTTCATAATCTAAATAGATTTTTCGCGTAAATTAAATAATCATATAGGCAATGACCCTTCTAATGCCGCCGTAGCTCAGCATGGTAGAGCGCGTGCTTGGTAAGCACGAGGTCGCGTGTTCAAACCCCGTCGGCGGCTTACTTTTATAATGAGGAGTTTTTGCTATATAGAGACCAGGAAATCTCTCAGCCTGATTGATTCAATTGTCTTGGGGTTTCATAAGTTTGATTAAGATTAAAACAAATATAGGGAACATATTACCTTTTTCATAATGGCAAAGAGTATAACAATTGAACTTGACTTAAAAAAACTAGGAATAATAAATCCGCATTTCTATGTTCATGAAAAGGAACTACTAGTGCACGACATAATAAATTATGGACCAGATCAAATAGTGTATATTGCTTCTCTTGAGGGCAAAGATATCAAGAAAAGCAGTCTCACCCTCTTATCTAAAAAAGAAGAACTATTGAAATTATATAACTTGGAGAGTTTTGAAATATTATCAACGGGAAACAGATCTGGTGAATATACAATACTCATATCTCAAAGAGTCCCGCCTGTCTTGAAAAAATTAATAGAAAGGTATTACGAGACCATCTTTTTAGTACCTCCAATTAAGATTTCACAGGAATCTATGAAATTCAATTTCCTCATTATAAAACATGAATCCAAAAAATTCATGGAACTGTTGAAAGAACTTGATGTCCCGTATACTATAAAGAAAACATCGGATGTTTTTTCCAATGGAGGGATGTCTGTATCGTCTCCTGCTAAATCTGCTAGGTTGACCAAAAAACAAGTGATAATATTGAAAAAAGCATATGATTTCGGGTATTTCGATATACCGAGGAAACTGACAATGAAACAATTTTCAATAAAACTTGGTATATCATTAGCGTCAACACACAGAATTTTAAAGAGAATAGAAAGAAAAGCGATCATTAAACTTCTGGAAAATTTGTGAAAACAGAGGTTATTTTGATTCTTAACAGAAGAGAATAATTTTTGGAATCATTTTGGGAATGCCCTCAAAGTGACTGGTATATTTGAACGGCAATTCCAGGGATTACGTTGATTTTGCTACCGGGCTATTATGCATGCTCGTCTCCGTTTCATTGAATATCGGTATAGATACTGGAGCCAAATCATGCCCGTTCTTAAGGCCACGCAGAATCTTTACCGGTCTGTACATGCTTTTAAACTCTTCCCTTATTGCCATTCTCAATGGAACAAAAAGGTCATTTCCAGCATCTGCGATTCCACCGCCTATTATGACTGCCTCCGGATCCATGATATTTATCACATTGACTATGCCAACAGCTAAGTAGTATATAGTTTCTTCAACGATCAGCTGCGAAAACATATCCCCCTTCCTCTTAAATTCAAACACCTTTTTTGCATCAATTTCGGAAGGCTTTAGCTTAGAGAAAAGATGTGACTCATGTATTGCAGTAATATTTTCAGAAGCTCGGCGGGCAATTCCTTTCCCACCGGCCACTGCTTCAAGACAGCCACGTCGTCCGCATCCGCATATTGGCCCATTGGACATTATAACCATGTGTCCAAACTCTCCAGCCATTCCGTGAGCTCCCCTGTAAAGCTGTCCGTTGACAAATGCACCTCCTCCTATTCCCGTGCTTATTGTCATGTATACGAAATTGTCCATATTCTTGGCAGATCCGAATAGTTTTTCAGCAATAGTGGCTGCGGTTGCATCATTTTCAAGGTAAGCCTTAGTCCCGAATTCGTCTTCAAGCATCTTTGTAATGTTGAAATTCCTTAGACCGAGAATGTTTGGAGATGATATGACTAACCCCCTCTTCTGGTCAACAAGACCAGCAAAAATTACACCAATGCTGTCTGGCTGTTTTATGCCACTGCGTTCCATTACCTCCCAGCCCATATTTATTAGATCGTCTCGAAGTTTTTTTGGTCCGAGGTGCCTAACCGTGGGTTTCCTTACAACAGACAGTATTCTTCCATTTTCATCACCCAACACCGCGGATACCTTGGTTCCACCAACATCGTATCCTAAAATGAATTTTGGCATAGGAGACTTAATACAATATAGTTATAAATTAAATGCGCATGTTTTACTGAACATCTTAAGTTCGCTCACCTAATACTATGGTAATCACCAAGTAAGTTTTAGATTATCAATGCATCCAAAGTTTAACTTTTTCCCATGATTTATGCCATAGATCTTGAAAAATACAACTATTCCGGATGAGAGAGAAAAATATGAACCTCTAACCGTATCACCAAATTTTTCAAGCGGCAGTTTCCTTTAGATACAACTATCTCACCCCGTCATTGATCTTTGTTCGATTCACTTTTTGGCGGTTCATTACTCACAGGTTTAACGAGTAATACCAAGCCATCGCGCGAGGTTACAGTTACCTTCTGTCCCTTATCTATGTATGAATTATCCTCAGTTTTTGCTTCCCATCGAACACCATCTATTGATATCCATCCTTTTGGCGAAAGGGATTCCTTTACGTTTGCTGTCCGTCCTATTAACACTTCTGCACCTGTAAATTTTCTTGCTTTAAAAGTGACGGCAATTCTTCTGATCATAAACCCAAAGAATACTGCGATAACACCAATCGCAATAGCAACAATGTAGCTGTTGGCGCCATATGGGGCCGGTGAGTATCCAACATTACTAGAAAGATATGGCGAAGCCAGAAGAAATGTGCCGATCAGCGCCGTTACGACACCTGCTACAAGTGAAATCCCGTGGCCTGTCTTCGCCTCAACGATGATCAAAACGGCACCCACCAGCAGGAGTATAATTCCGACAAGAGAGGCACCAATGATCTCAGCACCAAGAAGACCAAGAGCAATAAGGATTATCCCGACAGCAGACAGTATTGCAGTTCCATGAAACAGATCCGCTAGAATTGCGATAGCACCTATAAGGATAAATATGCCATCTACTGTGCTGTTACTCAAAAAGCTGAGGAAATCATCATAGAAATTTGGATTACCTGTTTCTACCGGATAAGATGACAAATGAAGCGACGTGATGAGGGCCGTAAGGTTTGGAGAATAACCGGTTACAAGATTGATTGATACAGCTTGTGTTTCGGTATAAGCTGTGTTGTTGAACACCATATTCTCAGCGGCAGTTGCATTCCTGTTATGCGCTATCGCCATACTTCCCATCAATGCAGCCATAGCATCGGTTGTATGCTTTTCTTCGAGGGCGGTTCCACCCTCAACAATCGGCGTTGATGGACCGATATAGGAGCCAGAGCCCATATATATCCCAGTTGTAGCCATCGCGACGTAAGAGCCTGCCGATGCCCCCATTCCGTCTGCCGGTATATATGTGTAAACGTTGATCCCTTTTGCTTCGGTACTGTTAATTGCGTTAACCATCTGAAGCATATTCTCGAGAATCCCGCCTGGGGTGTTCATGTTGATGATCACCGCCTCAGTTGTGCTTGGGGTTAAAGATGAGAGAGAACTTGCTATGAAATTTCCAGAGCCTGGATCAATTTCTTCATCCAGATTCAAGACAACGACTACCTTCTGGCCGCTCGCATGGGAAGCACCAGCCATGGCCACTAGTGTTGCCGCGAAAATAACAAACAGGAGAATCTTGTAAGCCTTCACACTTAACTATTGTATATTGATTATTTAGTCTTTCGATCATCTATTATTTTAATTAATACAATGAGATTAACCATAAATGTCTAGAAACTACATTTATGAACTATCTGGTTCAGAAGACGGAAAACGAGTTGATATAGCGGGATGGGTTCAGGATATCAGGAAACTAAAGAACGTTGCCTTTTTGATGGTGAGAGACAACACTGGTATCGTTCAGTCAACACTCAAGCTGGACAATGATTCAACAAGAGAAATGATCAATGAACTTACCAGAGAATCGGTGATAAGGCTCACAGGTATACTGAATAAACACTCCCAAGCCAAAGGGGGAATGGAGGTCCAGGTAATCGATCTTTCCTTACTTAATCGTTCATTAACCCCACTTCCTTTGGGAATAGCAGATCCAGTTGAAGCTGATTTTGACACAAGGTTTAACAATAGATTTCTTGACCTTCGCAAGCCTGAAAGATTGCAAATATTCCACCTGGAAAGCGAGCTATTATGGGGCATAAGGAAGTTCCTGAATTCTGAGCACTTCATTGAGGTCCACACGCCTAAAATCGTAGCTGCTGCAACAGAAGGCGGAGCCGATCTCTTCGGCGTAAAGTATTTTGAAAAAAATGCATATCTTAACCAGAGTCCACAGTTGTACAAAGAAATGCTCATGTCCGCAGGATTTGACCGAGTGTTTGAGGTGGGACCTGCCTTTAGAGCCGAGGAACATAACACACCCCGACATCTGAATGAATTCACTTCTATAGATATTGAAATGAGTTTTTCCGACCACAATGACGCTATGAGCATGTTAGAAAGATCTGTTAAGGCAGGTATAGAATCTGTTGCTTTAAGCAATACTTTTACCGACCTCGCGTCAACGCAAATCGAAATCCCTGAAATTCCATTCCCCAGAATATCGTATCAGAGATGTATTGACTATCTACACAAAAATGATGTTGAAATGGATTTTGGTGGAGATTTTAGTCCGGAACAACTCAAAATCATTGGAGAACAGTTCAAGTCGTTTTATTTTATAACTGAATGGCCGTCCCAAGTGAGAGCGTTTTATACTATGCCAAAGGAAGATAACCCCCTTGTAACAAATTCATTCGATCTGCAATATAGGGATAAAGAAATCACGTCAGGAGCGCAACGTATCCACGAAATAGATTTATTAGAAAAAAGGTTAAAGGAAAAAGGTTTGAAACCAGCAGATTTTGAATTTCACCTGAAAGCGTTCAGATATGGTATGCCACCACACGCAGGGTGGGGATTAGGTCTGGAGCGTCTCACGATGATTCTGCTAGATTTACAAAATATCAGAGAAGTCAGTTTATTTCCTAGAGACAGAACGAGAATCGTTCCTTGATTTTTTCTTTTCTCCTTTTGGTTCCCCAAATGCAACTTCGTCCATTTCTTCTGCACTAGCTATTTCTGGGTCATCTTCATCAAATTTTTTGTGTGCCATAAATGACCATGTATATATTCTAAAGCTTATATTTAAATATTTCGTTTACAGATCCGAACAAACTAAAAACGAACTGAAATTAAATTAAACCATCGACCTAAACGATTAAAAAATTTGAAAATGGAAAATGAAACTTACTAGTTATTGGCTTCCAGTTTTTTTCCTGGACTTAGGAGGCTTTGAAGAAGACGAAGTATTTTTCTTTTCTGTTGTTTTAGGGTTATCTTGTGGCTTCCCCGACTCAGCGTCAGGTGGAGAAGAATCTTTTTGCTCAGGCTGTTCCGACTTAGTCTCCTCAGGCTGCACTGGCTTTGTTTCTTCCGGTTTTTTCTCCTCAGCTTTTGTTTCATTACCTTTTTTCTTCATTACTCCAGATAGTGCAGCAAGTATAACACCGACGACGACCAAGACTATACCAAGGATACTTAACAGGAAGCCTTGTGATACTATTTTATAACTATGACCGGAAGGTAAAGCTGGTGTCGACGTGTTGTTAGTTACGTAGACTACATAATACAAACCTGGCCCCACACTATAACCGCCCAGATAATTTGGATGCATGACATTGCTCATTGCCGTTGAATAATCCATAATGTTACCAATAGCCGAATTATTAACTAGGTACATCCCGGAACCAGAAACCATTATGAGAGAACTAGACGTGATATTTATCTGTGGCGTAGCTGCTACTCCGGCTGAGTAACCTGTCAGGTTACTTTGTGATCCAGTGAATACCCCGAAACCAAACAATAAGACTATAAGACCTACAACCAAAATTACTATACCAACAGTCAAAAATTTAGAATTCATTTGTATTTTGTCACCATTAAGTGATAGATATTAAAGTATAAATATCTTTTTCATTTGACATTATATTTGGGGATATTTATCTCAATGATACAGTAATTTATTTTTAGCTTTCTTGCAAATTGAAAAAATGTTTATTCACAGTGTACAAACACTTACTTTTTATTTAATGAATAAGATGTCAACAAATGTAACGGACAGACTCGTTGTAGAAAGCATCCAGGTCTTTTTCATAAAGGGTGTGACATAATTTGGAGCAGGTGATATGGCTGATTTCCCTATATAGTCTATAGTAAAGAGTGTTCGTTTACTAACATCACTAACAATCCATCCACCAAGATCCCTAACGTAGTTAAGTTTTTTTGAGCATTTCACCAGTGACACCGATTCGTAACCACAAGAAAAAATGAGCGTATAATCTCACAGTTAAATATATTGAATAAATGTCCTATTGATGGATACAGTAGTTAAAAAAATAATAGAACATTCAAATGACATATTGGATCATCCGTTAAGTGGTGAATTGTTAGACGAACTCAAGAAAAGAGTTGCAGATTCTCTTGTTGTATCATTTGGAGCAATGAGATCAGAACCAGTGGTTTTAGAAAAGAAAGCATTGCTACCTGCTAACGGAAAGTATAACGCGCACATCTATTTCTCAAATGAAAAGGCGTCTGTTGACACTGCTACTTTTATAAATGGGACCATGACACGTTACCTCGATTTTAATGATACTTATCTTTCGAAGGAAGCCCTTCACCCTTCAGACAATATACCCCCCATGCTTGCCATAGGAGATGCTTTTGGACTTTCGAGTATGCAAATATTGAAGGGTGTCAATATGGCCTATGACGTAGTCTGTTCTTTGTCCGATGTGGTCTCCATTCGTGACATGGGCTGGGATCACGTAACTTACGATTCAATTTCTTCTGCTAGTGGACTCGGACTGATCCTCAATCTAGAGGAAACAAAGTTCGAGAACCTGCTTGGTCTTGCGATAAACAACAACATAAGTCTCAGACAGACCAGATCAGGAGAACTCAGCATGTGGAAAGGATGCACAGCCGCAAATGCAAGCAGGAACAGCGTTTTTGCTGCCGTTCTTGCACAAGAAGGACTGACCGGGCCATCGCCTATATTTGAGGGTGAATTCGGATTCTTCAAACAGGTCTCAGGAGCATTTGATCTCAACATAACATACGGGAAAGTACTCAAAACAATGATCAAGAATTATCCTGTCGAATACCACGCCATGAGTGCTGCCGAAGCTGCCGAGTCCCTTCATAAAAGGTTAAGAGGTGTCGTGCAAAGTGTAACCGTAGAGACTTTCGAAGTGGCAAACAAGATTATAATAAAAGATCCAGAAAAACGAAGGCCTAAGACTAGAGAGACTGCAGACCACAGCATGCCATTCATTATAGCCTACACACTTCTTCACGGTGCTCCTACCCCAGATACATTCCAGGAGACTTATTTCGAAGAAAAAAATTTGCTTGATCTGATCGACAGGACTGATTTCAAGGTGACTGAAAAGTACAACAAGATGTATCCCGAGTATCTTCCAATAAAGATAACTGTAAAGACCGATCGAGTAGAAGAAACCGAGGAGATCGAGGTACCAAAAGGACATTTTAGGAATCCTTATTCATGGAACGATCTAGAAAAGAAAGCCGCCTCATTAATGGGCAAAGAACGAGCTAAGGAAGTTATTGAGTTTTGCAAAAGCATAGAGAAGAGACAAATTGATGACCTGTTCGAGCTCCTTTCACAGGAAGTAAGCAACAAAAACTAGTCTCCGGAGCTCAACACATACTAGGAAACTATAATCTATAATGCTGGGATAATAGAACAGGTATTCCATATGTCAATTTTAAGAGATAATGTAAATGAAGGGCCATCAGCCTTAAGAAATATCCTAAAAGACAGTTTTGCAGTGGCACCAGGAGTTATTGACGGGATAGCAGCCCTACAGGCTCAAAGAGCAGGGTTTAATTCACTTTATTTATCTGGATCTGGAGTTGCTGGGTCCATGGGATTGCCAGATCTTTCAGTAACGACGCTTACGGAGGTGGCGGAGTGTGTTAGAAAAATTGTACAAGTTTCCAAGCTTCCACTTATAGTTGATGCGGACACTGGATTTGGCGAAGCAATAAATGTTACACGAACTGTGAGGGTGCTGGAAAGCGTGGGAGCATCTGCTATCCACATTGAAGATCAAGTGCTTCCAAAGAAGTGCGGGCACCTTTCTGGAAAAGTTCTTGTTGATCCAAGGGAAATGATTCTTAAAGTTAAAGCTGCTGTTGAGGCAAGAAAAAATGATGATTTTGTTATCATAGCCAGGACAGATGCAAGATCCGTTACCGGTCTGAACGATGCGATAGAAAGAGCGAAAGAATATACGGAAAACGGTGCTGACATGATATTTACAGAGGCTTTGGAGTCCAAGGAAGAGTTTGCAAAGTTTGCAAGAGGGATAAAGACACCACTTCTGGCAAACATGACGGAGTTTGGAAAGAGCCCGCTACTTACTGTTGACGAACTAAGACGAATTGGATATAAAGCGGTTATTTTTCCGCTCACGGCATTCAGGGCTTCCCTACTTACAAATGAAGCGGTGTTCTCATTCATAGCCAAAAACGGAACTCAGGCAGGCATCATGGACCGCTTGATGACAAGGACAGAGTTCTACACTCTGATTGGATACGATGACTACGAGAACGAGGATTCTAATCTGGCTTCGCGAAACTACAAGAAAGATAGGAGTTCAAAATAATTATAATCCCTCCAAACAAACAGTATAAAGAATCCAAAGAAAATCTATGGAATGAAATATTAGATAACCTTCAGTGGGATCGATTCACTCTTTCTGTTGTATGCCGAGAAATGATCTATCTCGTATGGATATCCAACGATTATATGTATATCTCCGCTGTTTGAGAACATGTGCTTATCCTCATCGGAAGGTAAAGTAACTCCTGAGGGATGAGAGTGGACAGAACCGACAATGCTGAAGTCTATTGGTTTGTTGTACATATAGAATATAGTATGTCTGTCTCCGTTAACTGTTCCAGGAAGGATCGCTATCTCATAGATCACACCGTTCTCTGCCTTCAGAAGGGCACCGAACTCCTTGGGGTATGTGTCCTTCGACGCTTCGAGTATCATCCGCAGCGTTCTACGCCTAATCGACCACATTGCCAAGCAGTTTCTCCCTTACCTTATCGTAAAAAGATCTCTGAAACGTAATGAATTTTGCCCTGTTCTTGGAAACACTGACCGAAATCTCATCGCCAACGTCCACGCGGTACTCTTTTTGGCCGTCTATTATCACCATGGAATCCTGATCCGTGCCAAGCAAATAGATCTTTATCACCTGATCATTTGGAATTACAAGGGAGCGACCACCCGCCCTGAAAGGGGCTATAAATGAAACGGTCATGGCGTCTAAAGTTGGAAATATCACCGGTCCACCTGCACTGTAAGAGTACGATGTTGATCCTATCGGGGTAGCAACTATGATTCCGTCCGCGTTAACTCGCTGATAAAAATTATCCCCAACGAATACTTCAAATTTCCTTATCTTCGCAATTTTGCGTGTGTGAACAACGACCTCGTTAGTGCACTCGGGGAGTTCCTCCCCGTTGATACTCACCTTAAGCTTCAGGGTTTCCTCGATTTTGTAATCCCCTCGTATGAGTGAATAAACGGAGCTCTCTACATCGCCTATCTCAACCTCACTGAGAAACCCAAGGCTGCCCATGTTTATTCCGATAACAGGGGCGCTATTCACCTGAAGGGCCCTTAAAACTGTTCCATCTCCGCCTATAGATATCATAAAATCAAGCGCAACTTTTGAAAAATCAGTGCTTTCTACATCAAGAAACCTTGAGACTTCCCTGTCGTAGAAGCAACGCCAGTCAGGCGGAAATATGTCGACGATTCTCTCAGCGACATTTGCGCATCTCTGACAATTTTTCCGTATGACTATACCAACGTTCAATTAATCACCGATTATAGGGCTGAATGCCTATCACAAATTATAACATTCCGTCTGGGGTAAAAAAAATTAATTTTTTACACTAATCCTGAACCACAAGACTATCCAGAAGAGTGTTAAGTCTCTGTGGCAGTCTCTTCAGTGCATATTCCAGGACATCGATAGCCTTATACGACCCATCAGTCTCGAACTGGAAAATATATGTTGTAGGGTCTTCGAACCGCTCTACGTTTGGGTTGTCAAGAAGTTGGTATAGCAGTGTGCATCCATAATCATCTGTAAATCTGATCTCTTTATCGTTTTCACCGATGACGCTTCCCGGGCATTTATCCTTGTAGTTCTGCCAGTTTCCGATCTCAGATTTTTTCACAATATATTCCCTGTGATATTTGTATGCAACACCAGAGGTTACACACCATTTAGCGTGCTCGCTTCCTCTTCCCATGCGTGCCTCCGCCGTGACGAGAATTGCCTGTTTCGGTCCTAGCTTAACGATAGGAATCTCCAGATCAGATGGAACAAGCTCGGGATTTCCCAATGGCTGCAGATCCGCAGAAGTAACGAGACCTGGACCGATTCGGTTTATTGAATAAGACATCGTGCAGAGAGGGCATCCTTCCCCTTTGCAACTGCATTCCTCCCTGAAATTCATCTTCGGGTCAGTGATTAGCGGAACGAGAGAAAGCCTGTGAGCCACGATCTCATCAAATAATGGAAGCGACGAATCGTACACGTTTCCTTCGTTATCCCTGATCTGGCCGTGATGGAAAATAACCTTGTCGATAGCGAGTTTTGGGATATCGTCCATAATCGTGCGCCGCAGTGCATTCGCAATCGACGGATTAATCTCGTTGACGGAGAATCTCATAAATCGATCTGAAGACTCAATAATTTTCAGAGACATGGGACTATACCCTCCTACCTCTTTTTCCGCCCTTTTTCTTCGTTCCATCATGTGGAACAGGAGTTACCTCCTCTATCCTGATTATCTTAAAACCTGCCCTGGAAAGAGCCCTAATAGACGCTTGTGCGCCAGGTCCTGGTATTCTGGATCTGCTTCCGCCAGGAGCTCTTACCTTTATTATTATGTCGGAAATCTCTTTTTCCCTTAATTTCTGAGCGATGAGATCTGCTGCCTTCATTGCGGCATATGGGCTGGATTCGTCCCTGTCATTCTTTACTACCATTCCGCCAGAAGCTTTAGCTATGGTCTCTGCACCGGTCATATCAGTCACAATGATAATTGTGTTATTCTGGGAAGCAAAAATATGCGCAACGCCTGTTTTGTTCATTTCACATCAGCTCCCGGATTTTGCGGTTTCTCTTCACTTGCAGATTCCTCTGGTTCTTCACTGGATTCCTGTACACCCTGAGAATCTGAGATCGCCTTCCTGATAGGATGGATCTCGTCAGTAAATGGAGAATCTGGTGCATAGGATATACTATCCTCGTCCGACCTCTGCACAAGCATACTGGGGATCGTTACTCTTCTGCCATTCACCAATATGTGGCCATGGGTAACCATCTGCCTGGCTTGCTTTGTTGTTATGGAAAGATTTTTTTGGAATACAACAGACTGCAACCTGCGTGAAAGGATATTATCGATAGTTAAGGACAAAACATCATCCAGAGTGGCATTTTCCGGAAGAAGAGCGTACCTGTTCAATCTTCTTATCATCAACTGGAACTGCTTCATTGCATTAGGATCGTTTGTCCTCAATCTGGCCTGAAGAGTTCTGGCCTGACTCCTGAATGACTTCAGGGTTGCCATCTCCGTCCAAAGTTCGCGCTTATTCTTCAAGCCGTACTTTGATAGTAAAATCTTCTCCTCGTCAATTCTTATTTTCTCCCACGGATGCCTGGGCGTGGAATACTTCTTATGCGGAAATTTTGGATCTCCCATTTATAATCACTGTGCCTCCTTCTTTCTCTGGACACCGACAGAAAGGCCCTTTCTACCATTTGATTTTGTCCTCTGCCCTCTTACCTTCTTTCCCTTCTCGTGTCTTATCCCCTTGTATGATTTTATTTTCTTCATATAGTTAATATCATCAGTAATCTGTGTTTCAAGATCTGTGGATATTAAATTCTGCGTGGCGCCCGTGATTTCATCGTACCTGTGATTGACCATCCATTCCGGGACAGCCTCATACTGCTTTGATTCCACGTATTTCTTCAGTCTATCGATCTGATCATCGTCAAGATCTCCTAGCCTCTTTGATCCATCCAATTTAAGATTAATAGAAACTACCTCTGCTAGGCGATCCCCGATACCCTTAATGTCAGCAAGTGCCAGTCTTACTGATCTCTCACCATTTAAATCCTTGTTTCCGATTCTGACGATGTAATGAAAGTTTTCATCATCCTTATCTTTCTTCTTGTCTACCATTAATACCTATCCATTTTAAGAGTGTTACCGTTATTGCTTCTTATATTAAGAAATTTCATTTTTGCTCTCTTTTATGCTAACGCGGCATATTAACTTATTCACCATCTTCTATTTATATAGAGTGAACAGTGTGTGATCATTGCCGCCGTCGAATATCCCGAGCCTTACAAGGGCATCTATCCAGCCGTAGGAGTAATTTAGGGCTGCAAAAGCGTTTGTAAGGTCCTCCTTTTCCAAGAAATGCTTAGCGTCCACAAAGTAGCTCCTTATCATGGTAAGGGCATCATCCGCAAATTCACGCAGAAAAGAATTTTCTGGTGGTGAGATCCTGAGCTTGTCCAGCGCCTTCCTTTCAATTTCTATATACTCCTCTACCTTTTCTTTAGTTACCACGACACATAAGAATGACATGGGATTATAATCTTATTCTTCTGCGATTCGTATGTAAATTTAGAGAAAACGTTCATAAGCGGGTTATTCACACTTGTATTCTTTAGCAATTAAGTTTTATACATCGCACATATACATAATTTCCTTTCATGATAGTAACCGAGAAACTTACGAAGAGATATTCCGGGAGTCTCGTAGCCCTGAATGCTATTGACATCCAGACAAGCAAGCGCATTACCTCCATAATAGGTAGAAATGGTGCCGGGAAAACTACGTTTATAAGGATTCTTTCTACCCAGCTTGCGCCGACCTCTGGATCAGCTAGCATTAACGGCCTTGACATATTGAAAAACACAAAGGAGATTAGAAGATCTGTGGTCAGTATTCCTCAGGAAGCATCGCTTGTAGGCATAATGACTGCATATGAGCAGGTAAAATTGTATCTGGTCGGAAGAGGATTCTCCTTCAAGGAGGCTGGAGATGAGACGAATAAGTCACTTGATGAACTTGATCTTCGGGAGTTCAAGAACAGCCCGACCGACACACTCTCCGGAGGGATGAAGAGAAAGGTCTTTGTGGCAATGGCACTGGCCTCAAATGCTGATGTTGTTTTTCTAGACGAACCCACAACAGGGCTCGATCCAATATCGAGACTTGAGGTATGGTCAGCGATAGGAAGGATAGGATCAGAGGTAATCCTCACCACGCATTACATGGAAGAAGCACAGCAGCTTTCTGAAGACCTCATCCTGATGGATCATGGGAACGTTATAGAGCACGGTAAGCCAACAGAGCTTCTCAGAAAATTTAATGGAATGCTCAGGGCCGAAACACACGAAGAACGCAATGACTGCATCAAAGTCGGTGGTACATTCATAAGGTATATCAAGAGAGATGACGCAGAAAAGTACATAAGCATGGGATTCACGATAAAACAGATCACCCTTGATGATCTTTTCATAAGCATGGGGGTGTTCCTTGAATCTTAAATATGTTGGCCTCATGGCATGGTATTACGGCCTTAAAGCAATCCCGCGAGGACCATCGTACATAATAGCGGCGCTGATGACACCTCTTTCCCTGCTATTCATAGTATTCATAATAACTAAGGGGGAACTCGTAAAGTTTGCTATTGTTGGAGGATTCGTAATAACCGTGGCATCTGTCGCACTGTCAAGCGCCGGTGATGCCGCGTTCATGAGGCTGCAGTTGAGAATGCAGGATCTTTATGTCCCGACAAGGGTCTCTCCTTCGGACTACATGCTGGCGCTTACTCTAAGTTATCTCATGTTTTCTATTCCTGGAATAGCCCTCTATTCGATCCTTGGTGTTATATTCCATGTTTTCAACACCATAGCGATATTTATTCTCATTGGTGTGCTGGTGCTTCTTGTCATAGCAACATCATCAATTTCTTTCATAATATCGGGGATGATAAAACATGTAAGAAATGTATGGGGCATCGCAGCCATATTGTCGGTGGCTATGACGGTCCTGCCACCAACATTCTACCCATATAACTATATACCTCGATATGCCCTCTATGCGCTCTCAATCTCTCCGGTGACCCCTGCAGCGGTTATAGCACAATCCATTTTCCATCTGTCACCTATGCTGTTCCTCGAGGTACCAGTACTTATCCTAGAAACCGTAGTTCTCTTCGTGCTCGCAAGATTCCTCACAAGATGGAGGGAAAACTAAAACAACAACTGCTAAGAATCAGCGCACTTTTCCATACGTCGAGACAAGGTCAATGAGTTTCTTTTGAAGTTCAGCGCTAATCACGCCTTCATCATGTTTCTTATCGATAAATTCCTTGGCTTCCTTTACACCTTTTTTAGATGCAATGGCGTAGATTGATCCCATGATCGAACCTTTCACGCTGTCTGAAAGAGGTTCAACAAGTTTTCCCAAAAGATAATTGAATTCCTCACTCTTTCTCATGTTCAATTTTCTCACAGGTCTATTGTATCCATCCTTTCGTTTTTCGTAAAAACTTGCGCCTCTTCTACCTCTCGCTTTATAATTATTGTTTACCAAACTAATTTACATATGCAACGAAATTATTTATTACTTCTTATTGCTCGGCCAGCATTAATAAGTTATGCACTTTAATGACTGGAGATGACTTATGGAACCTGTTTGTCTTTTCCTTCGAAGTTATTCACTATTTTCTCTTACGAATTGGGTAATTACTGCACCTCTGGAGTACATAACCATTTGCAATCCGAAAATTTATAATGTGGTTTATCACACGAATCTGGAAACTCTCCAGAGAGTGGACAAATGATCCATTCCAGGACCGTAGGACTTTACCCTTACAGTACTTATAAGGTCCAAAATTGCTCCTAATGCCTTGGCACGTTCATTGACTTCGTGGAACGCTGACTGTGGTTTCCTTGAATCAGCAACTATGTGCATGTTTAACACAGTTCCTGGGTGGGAGTGAAGCAGTGCCGCACTTAAATAATATATGGATTCAAAATGCCCCATAATTATGATATCTGCAATTACATCAGGGAAAGCCAGTCTGCAATCGCCATTGAATGGAATCACGCTGTGAGAAAGACCATTGGCTGAGACGTTGCGTTCGAGATAAGTAAAAGATACGGGATTAATTTCTGCCACATAGACTTTCAGGTCCGGGTTTTTCTTTGCCAAAGGAAGCGAAAAATAACCGATCCCGGCAAACATGTCTAAGGCTATGCCATGCACAAGATTTTTTGGAAAAGGTGTTCCACGAATATTGACATTTCCTGGAGAAAACATTGCCTTACCAGGGTCAAGCGTGAAAATTACACCATTTTCCTTATGCACCGTGATTCCCCCTTTGCCAAAAATGGGCGATAATTTGGGGATGCGCATCAGGTCATCCGATATACCGTTATCCACATAGATTGTATCCACATTGAGTACCCTGGCTATCAATGACAGGTTTCTCTTCCTTCTGGAGCGCAGATAAGAGTTCTTTATGATCAGGGACCTGCCAATCCTGACCCATCTGAACTTCTTTGGGCTGATAAATGTTTCATTGAATGCCTTGAAGGAAATGTATTTACTGATTATCTTGTTCTTTCTGTAATGAAAATTCCCGTACCCAGAAAAAGGAATCTGATCATCTAGGAGTGGGACGAGTATAAATTTCGCCCTTTGAATGATCTCCAACTCAGAGTTTAATTTCCTTTCACGCTTCAGCCTTTTGATGGTTCTGGATGCTTCTACCTTCGGAACCTTTAGGTAGGGGCTTCTCACTCTTCTTCCTGTACTCGCCAATGTCTTACGCTCCATCATATATTAGAATTTTATACCATCGCAAGGACACGAGAAATGTGCCTGAGCGAAGGCCTATGTGAATGGTATGAAAAAATATAAACCTGCGACAGAAAAATAGCGGGGAATGGATTTGAACCATTGATCTACGGGTTATGAGCCCGTCGGGATTTCCTAACTACCCTACCCCGCTCTCCAGAGGGTATACTAAAAAATGATATAATATTGTCGTGGGCGAATCATCCAAAACTTTCCTCGATCCTCTGCAACCTGAGTTGCCTGGCATTCTTCTCCAGAAACGTGTAAACCGTTCTGTGCCTGCTTCCGTTAATCAGCATGTTTACGGCTTTCAAGGAAGCTTCAAGTGAGAGATAATCCCCGATCAATGATACCGTATCGCCGTAAACAGATATCTTGCATGACGTGAGATCCTCGATGATGCGCCTTGTGCTTCCTTTTGTCCCGATTATCCTGCCCTTAATGTCCTCAATGCGTCTTGAGCCTGGTTTTGCAAAATCCCTCAGAGGTATGACTACGAGCTCTTCGTTCTCAGAAAATAACAGAGCGGCATTCGCAGGGCTGAATCCACGAGCTATGGCCTGAACGACATTTATGCTCCTGGATGATTTAAGGGGATCCCCTACTTGATAGACCTCGACGTCGCCGCCTTTCGAATCCACATCGAGCTGAACTTCACCCATCGATTCTATCTTCCTTTTGATCTTCCCTTTCTGGCCGACGAGGACACCGATCCTGTCCCTCGGGATTTTTATTGATGAAAGGTAAGTCCTTTCATTTGTTTTCAAAATTTCACCTTCCTCAAACCTACTGTACTATGAACTCCTTCGTTCTCACATTGCCCGTGACGCTCTTGTATAGTTCGTCCACACTTGTCTTAATTCCCTTTTTCGTAAAAAAGTTTACCATGTTACGTATGTCTCTCTGAAGAAAATATTCTGCCCATGGATGCTCTATCGAGACCGCCTGCCCAAGATCTATGAAGTAGAATTTTCCGCGAAAACACAGTATATTGTATTCACTCAGATCTGCATGCACAATGTGCGCCTTCTGATTCATCACCGCCATAGATGCAACGATTTCCTCAAATACCTTATTGAAGTCCCCAGAATATTCCTTCAGCATCGGCGCAGGAGAAACTTTCGAACCGATGTATGACATTAGCGCAAGGTTCCGATAATACAATATCGGTTTGGGTGCCGGAATTTTATATCGCCTTAGTTCTTGCATATTCACGATTTCTTTCTTTGCCCATATGAAGACGATGTTCGATCTCTTTATCTGTTCCTTGGAAAACCTACGATCCCCCTCTATGTATCTCCAAACGGACCCAAATCTCAGCGTGGAGAGTTTGTAGACTTTAAGCGCGAATGGCCTTCCCTTGGCATACACCTTGAACACAACCGATTCCTTTCCGGAGGATATCGGAAAATCCAGGTATTCGATCGTACGGTCGCTCATCAATTTATATATTGCTTTTATTGTCCTGCGATCAAAAACAAGATCCGCAGTCTTCCTGTCCATATCGATGTGATGAAGATACTCATTTGATTTCAGAAGCTGTTCAAGCGCGCTTTCATCATTCATAATTATTTGAAAATGTTTATAATATCCGGCAATATATTGCTTCGGCTGAGATAATTTGCCTGAGTTTGCGTGTACCTATAAACTACGTCCGCCTTTTCCGTCTGGAACTGCCATGGCTTAACGATGACTAGATCACCTTCACGGATCCACATCCTCTTCTTCATTTTTCCTGGAATTCTTGTGTTACGCGTAAAACCGTCCTCACAAAGGACGTTAACATGGGAAGCGCCGGCCAGTTTTTCAACTACGCCAAACATCTCGCCCTTTCTCTTATTCGGCAGTATAACTCTTATTGCATTCTCGCCCTCACCAATGCCGATGCCTTCATTTTCATTGCCTTGATCGTTATTCATTGCTACCATTCTAAATTACCAACTAAAATATAAAATTAACAGAAATTATGCACTCATTATTGCTTGATGCTGAGACTCTTAACATTGAAATATCTGGAAAGCGCTTCCTTGAAGAGTTTTATGTTCCTGCCTTCCTTTCCAATCACTTTCCCGACCTCGGTCTGCTCGACGGAGACAACAACCTCGGTCTGCTCCATTTTCCACGAGATATAGATCTCCTTCACTTTGAATCTATAATAAAGATTTTTAACCATGCTTAGAAGGTCCTTTGATACCTCTGCAACGAGAATGTGCTTGTTTATCTTCTCTTTCAGTTCGGACATGACATTTGGATTCCGTTTGAACATCTCACCCATCTTGTGTTCCCCTACCAGGAAAAGGACCATATCGTCATTTTCAAGGCATTCCTTGACGTCAATCTTACCGAGTTTTTCAAAAAGGGCGATATACCCCATCAGTTTGTTGTCAATTGTTATTTCCTTCATAAGAATTTACCATAACCAATTTATTTCTGAGCACTTCGCCTTCCATTATAAACAAGGTCTACAGCACCTGTGCCAAGCGTAATTGGTTGCCCAACTATTATGTTCTCTGCGACCCCTGTAAGAGGATCAATTTCGCCGATTAATCCTGCCTTGAGCAGATGCTTTGTAGTTATTTCAAATGCAGCCCTGGCCAAGACACTGCTCTTCTTCCCGGAAATTCCCTGTCTGCCTACAGCTCTTACAGAACCGCCGAATGTCATCATATCAGCAACAAGCATAAGGTGCCTGCGATCAACTTCGAGACCCTGTTCACTCAAGGTCCTGAGTGCTTCGTTAAATATTGCATTTCTTGCAGCCTCAACACCAAGAACGTTATAGATCTCTATTATGTCATTCGTGTAGCTCCTGTTCGAGTCAACTTCATCGACTTCAAGCACTTCCTTGAGGTTTGATCCCTGAGTATAGATTACCCATTTACCTGAGGATGGTTCTATCCTTGCTATTGCCCTCTTTATTCCAGGTATTCCCTTTATGGTAAGAATCTTGATCTGCTCCTGCATTTGATAGAGCTTACTGAATGATTCCTTCTGCAATCTTATCTCTATGTCTTTTCCATCCGAATTGTCTATTACTATTCCCTTAACCTTGGATAAAGCACTGACGAGATCGTCGTTTACAACAAGGCGTTCCTTCATCTTTCCCTTGTCCGGACGAATGACAAGCTTCATCTCAGAAATGTCTGTGACGATATCTGATACATCAAGAACCGTCGTGCTTTCGAGCTCCTTCACTACGCTGAGAACCATGTCCTCATTTTCTTCATATTCCTTTTTCAGGAATACTGTCATGCTGGGAGTGCTTGGAGTTCTTCTGGCATCAACGATCTCGATCAGCCTCGGCAGACCGAGTGTGACGTTCATCTCCCTGACACCCGCAAAGTGGAATGTTCTCATCGTCATCTGGGTACCTGGTTCGCCTATACTCTGGGCAGCTATAATTCCAACTGCCTCATGTGGATCGATCATGTTTATTGAAAGTTCCTTGCCTACGCGATCAAGGAGCTCAGAAAACTCCTTTTTTGAGAACTCCTTTTTGTACTTGACAAGATTTTCAGCCAGAGATTCAGGCATATCTATTTTCCTTTCCTTGGCCTCTTTGATTATGCCCTGTATATCTGGTGCCAGTGTGAGGGCGTAATCTGCCTTCTCTAACATCTTTATAGACTGCAAGTCTACGAGATCGAAATTCGTAAATGAACCCAACTTTTTTCCTGACTTCTTGAAGCTCGCGATCCTGAGGGGTTCTGTCTTTTCCACCTTCGTTATTTCTATAATGCTCTTTAAACCGGTCTTCTTTTTCTTCAAAATATTCTTTGAATCCTCGAATGACGATTTCTCCCCCAGGGACAAACGATAGATGAATGATTTCCCGTCCGTTGTCACATAGGCTTCTGATATTTCGTCTGGAACCTCGAAGTCTACTGCATACTTTGATGGCATTTTTTTCGAGAATAATTCAACGTTCTTTTTGGAATCCTTGAATATAAGTACTGTCATTTCTTGGCCTCCTGTTTTATGTCAAATGCCATTTGATCGATGTCTACTGTGTCACCATGATCGCTTCTTGTAGGATCTACGCCATCTTCTCCGTATTTGAACTGCACAATGGAGCCAATGGTATCCCTCACCATCCTCTCTTCGTCAACCTTGAGATCCTCAAAAGCGTTGATCAGTCTACGTTGCATATAACCGCTCCTGGATGTTCTCACGGCTATATCGACAAGACCTTCCCGACCTCCTATGCTGTGCATAAAGTACTCTATTGGATTCAGGCCCTCTTTATAGGAGGATTGAACAAAGCCACGGGACATTGCACCTATATCGTTGACTTCAAAGTGAGGGAGCGTCCTGCCATAATAACCCCTGTTAATTCTACCGCCTCTGACGGATTGCTGCCCAACCATACCGGCAACCTCGGAGATGTTCAGCATCTTTGCTCTTGCACCAGATCTGGCCATGATAACCGACGGATCGTTGAGACCAAGGAATTGGCTTGCTATCTTACCAGATTCATCCCTTGCGGAACCAGCCGCCGATAGGATTTCAATTTCCAGCGTATCCTCTATAGAACGTCCTGGCAACGATTGAAGTTCCCCAGCACGGTATATATCAATAAGTTTGTTTATCTTTTTAATTGCATCTTCTGCGATTTCGTTGATCCTCTCTATGGCACTCTCCGGCAAGTCATAATCACTGATTCCCGTTGAGAATCCTCTAAAAGAGATAAAGCCTACCGCAAGCTTTGTCATCCTGTCAATAAATCGTGCCGTCTCCTTTGGTCCGAAGCTCCTGAAAATACGATCTATAATCGCACCAGAGAAAGCACCAATGGCTGCATCGTCTATCGTTCCATGGAGCAACTTTCCGTCGATAATCAGCACGTCCTTATCTTCCGGATCGTTCTCATATTCGCATTTTTCGCCTGCGCCAGCGCACAGTTTGCTTCTGAATTTAAGATTTATTCCAGAGGGCAATATTAATGAGAAAATATCCCTTCCATGGTAATGTTTCTTCCCGTCAACTATTTCAGGTTCAGGAAGACGATCTATTTCCACGTAACTGAGTATGTGAATTGTCTCCTCCTCTGTAAAGAGTGGGTTTCCATGAGTCAAAAGGAAAAGAGAGGTTACGTGATCATGAATGCCCCCTATTATTGGCCCGCCAAATCTGGGTGACATGATCTGTTCCTGGACCTTCATTATTATGCGGGCTTCAGCCCTGGCCTCTTCCTTCTGAACTATATGCATGTTCATTTCGTCGCCGTCAAAATCAGCGTTATATGGCGTGCAATCTGCTAGATTAAACCTGAAAGTCTGGCCGTCGAGAATCCTGACAGTATGACCCATCATTGACATCCTGTGAAGTGAAGGCTGCCTGTTGAAAAGGACTATGTCGCCTTCCTGGAGCTGACGTTCAACCGTCCATCCAGGTTCTATACGCGTAGAGTTTTCTTCCGCGTTCTGTGGCGTAACCTTCATTCTCCTTCCGTCGGGGCGAATGACATAATTCGTTCCTGCAACGTACTTCCCGAATTCATCGCGTGGCTCCGGACCCCTCTTTACGAGAGCCCTGGTTTCATCTATGTTGAATACGTTCACCGATACTGGCACCGTCAGTTCTCTGGCTGCTTTTTCAGGAACACCAACCTCGTTCACCGATAAGAAAGGTTCTGGCGAGATCACGGTTCTGGCAGAAAAGTTAACACGCTTACCAGAAAGGTTTGACCTAAATCTTCCCTCCTTACCCTTGAGCCTTTGGACTAACGTCTTGAGAGCCCTACCCGATCTGTGACGAGCAGGTGGTATTCCAGCTGTCTGGTTATCAAAATACGTTGTAACGTGGAACTGAAGAAGGTCCCATAGATCTTCTATTATTAACTGTGGCGAACCATTGTCTCTACTCTCCCTTAATCTCTGGCTTATCCTTATGATATCCACAAGTTTGTGTGTGAGATCATCTTCGCTTCTCTCTCCGGTTTCCAATGTGATTGAAGGACGCACGTTAATTGGTGGTACCGGGAGAACAGTAAGAACCATCCATTCGGGTCTTGCAACCTCAGAGTTGAGGCCGAAAAATATCAAATCACCATCCGGAACTCTTTCCAGTCGCTCTCTAATCTCCTTTGGTGTTACCTTAATTCCCTCTTCTCTGAACGTCGTCGGTTTATCCAGTATAACCTTCTTTAACTGCGCCCCGCAATGCGGACAAACAAGTCTATCGCCTGCCAAATCAGTTACCTTCTTTGACATCAGTGCAAAATGCTCAGGTTCACTGTTTGATATGGATTCTTCTGTCAGTTTGACGCGATAATCGCTCATCTCTTGTTCTGTCAATTTTATTCTTCCACAGACACCACAGCACGCATCAAGGAAACTTTTGATCTCTTTGATAAAGCCAACGTGCACAACAGGCATGGCCATCTCGATGTGCCCGAAATGCCCTGGACATTCATCCACTTTGCCGCCGCAGGTGGCGCATTTCAAACCGGGCTCGATAACACCCATATGAAGGTCCATCAATCCTCTTTCAATTGGGTAGCCGTCATCGTCGTACGTATCAGCTGTAATGACCTTCACCTGGGACATTTTCCTGATTTCCTCTGGTGAAAGAAGCGCGAATTGAATCCTGTTTATTCTTTTTGAAATACCCTCGTTCATTTAAGATCACCCAAAATAAGTCTCATCATAACGCCCATAGAACTGAGCTCATCCCTCATCAGTTTAAATGCGTAGCTGGTTTCAACGGGGTAGATATTTCCCGTGTTGCCACAGACCGGACATCTAAGCGTTCCTTTTCTGCGATCAAGAATAGCTATATGCCCGCATGAAGGATTTCCGCACACATATATGATTGTACCATCGCTCTGATCGAGTAAGCGGTCCTTGATAACCATTGCAGCACCATGAGCAATAAGCGTATCCCTTTCCATTTCTCCGAACCTGAGACCCCCCTGCCTCGATCTTCCTTCTGTGGGCTGTCTTGTCAGGATCTGGACCGGACCACGGGATCTTGCATGGAATTTCCCTGCGACCATGTGATGCAGTTTCTGGTAATAGATCACACCGGTGAATATATCTGCTTTGAATTTTTCACCCGTTATTCCATCGTACATCACCTCGGTTGAAGAGTATCTGAACCCACTTTTGATAAGTCCCTCCCTCAAGCTCTTTTCGGGCTCGCCACCGAAAATGGTTCCATCGATAATCCTTCCCTGCTGAGATGCAATCTTGCCACCAATCATCTCAAGAAGGTGACCGACGGTCATTCTTGAAGGGATGGCATGAGGATTGATAAGCAGATCTGGAATGACGCCTTCCTCGGTGAAAGGCATATCGTCCTGCGGTACGAGGGCACCAATTACGCCTTTTTGACCATGCCTGGATGCGAATTTATCACCGAGTTCCGGTATTCTCTCGCTCCTGACCCTGATCTTAAGCACCCTGCTGTTACTCTCAGAGACTGTAAGTATAACATTGTCAACGTATCCCTTCTCATTCGGCCTCATCGTAACAGAGGATTCTCTTCGTCTCTGCGGACCAAGTTTTTCGGCACCTTCCTCAAGAAATCTTGGAGGAGAAGTCTTCCCGACGAGAACATCGGACCCTTCCACATAGGATTCTGGGAAAATGATTCCGCTCTCATCAAGATTCTTGTAGTATTCCTCAGAACGTGCACCTAGAACATCGTGTGACGGAATCTCGAATTTATCTTCCTGCCCACCAGGATAACGCCGTTCTTCGGCGCTATAAGTCCTGAAAAATGTGCTTCTTCCCAAGCCCCTTTCAACGGACGCTTTATTGAAAACAAGTGCATCCTGGATGTTATAACCCTGGTAAGACAATATTGCAACAACAAAATTTTGACCACCTGGCCTTTTTTCATATTTTATAAAATCCATGACCCGCGTTCTTACAAGCGGGACCTGAAGATAATGAAGGACATGCCCCCTAGTATCGGACCTTATCCTGAAATTTGTAGATGATAGACCGATAGACTGCTTTGTCATGGCTGCAGCCATAGTAATTCTCGGTGAAGAGTTGTGTTCGGGGTATGGGATTATGGAAGCAACAACTCCTAGGATAAGGAACGGATCAATCTCAAGGTGTGTATGCTTGTCTGTAAGGAGTCTCTCTACCTCAAAGTTTGCGTGGCAGTGACCGCATTCTAGGATAATTGGATTCTCAGCTCCCTGACCAGGGTTAATCCATCTTACGCTGTTTCTCGATAAAAATTCTGAGCATTTTGGGCATCTCTCAGGTATGTTATATGCATAAACTGCAATAAACACGTTTTCTTCTTCTTCTGCATCCAGGTATTCGATTGCACCTTTCTTCAGAAGATCCTCTATGCCTACCTCACCTTCTTCAAGTTCCTTAAGCATATGATCTGTTACGACTGTGTCACCGTTTCTTGTGACTAAAAGCGGTCTTCTTAATCGCCCACGATCACAGTTTATTATAACTTCACGTGTCGAAGGATCGTAACGCACATTCACTTCAGAGGAAAGGTTCCCGTTTCTTCGTTCCTCTCTGACTTCTCTGGTAAGTGTCTCTGGATCATCGTAATAGCCCACGAGATCTCCGTTGAGATAGACCCGCCCTGTCTCGGCATTTTCACCTTTAACTTCGCCAACCTTTGCCGATCTCAAAAAGGCCATAACCTCCTCGGGATCTATACCCTCTGTAACGTTAATTATAAGTGCCGCATTCTTAACCAAGCCACAATTCTGCCCTTCGGGTGTCTCGTTAGGACAGATTCGTCCCCACTGTGTTGGATGAAGGTCACGAGCCTCGAAATGTGGCTGTGATCTAGTCAATGGAGATATAACTCTCCTGAGATGGCTCAATGTGCTTACATTGGAAACACGGTCCAGTAGCTGCGATACACCGGTACGTCCACCGATCCAGTTTCCAGTGGCCATAGCGTGAAGCATCTTTTGTGTAAGAAGATCCTGTCTTACGGCCGGTTTAAGTCTTATGCCTTTCTTCCTGTTGTACGTTCTTTCCAACTGATACTTCAGGTCTTTCATAATCGATTGGAATGCGTTCCTGAATAATTCATCAAGGAGATCCCCGGCCAGTTTTATCCTCTTATTTGCAAGATGATCCTTATCGTCCTCTTTCCTTACTCCAACATGAAGTTCAAGAAGTGAACGGGCCATCCTACCGAGGTATATTGCCTTCTTAAGTCGATCCTCAACTCCATCACCGAGGTGCGGGAGCAGAGATCTATCAAGCATCTGTGATATTTTCTTCTCTCTGAATTCTTTTGCCTGACCAGCAGCAAATCTCTTTTCGAGATAGGTTATCGCATCCTCTGTTGTGTTAACACCGTTCGGAGGGAAGACCTTCGGGCTTTTTGATTCTTCTATATTTGCATAAATAATAGGCTCAATCTGAGGAAGGGATGCTATTGAGTTATGGACATCGACATCTTTCGACATACCGAGTGCCTTCATCAGGATAACTAAAGGAATAGAACCCGCAACGCTGGGAACAGAAACGTTGATCACGCCATCGTTTCCCCTCTCCAAAGCGGTCATTGCCCTGAAACCAGATTTCTGGGAGAATACCTTAGCAACTTCAACGCGTGTCTCATACTTTTCCTCGTATTCTACGAGGATTTTATTTGGTGCAAGATCCTCTAGAGAAACTATTACTCTTTCAGAACCGCCGATGATAAAATAACCGCCAGAATCGTCTGGATCTTCCCCAACATATTGTAGCTTTTCCTTCCTGGAAACGTTTGTTGGACCATTATTTTTTTCTATATATTGATCCAGATTATTGCCATAAAGTGTGCATATTTTCGATCGAACCATTACGGGGACTTCTCCAATCTTTATTGATTCCGAATCTTTTTCCTGCCCGTCCTCTACAACCCTGACCTTCAAAAAAATGGGTGCCATGTAATTGAGATCCCTAAGCCTTGCTTCGTTAGGGACTATTTGATTTGATGCTCCTGACGCCTCCTTGATTTCCGGACGCTCGACCCAGATTGTCTGTTCACCTACGAATTTACCATTGTCCCGTGTACGGCCAAAATAGACTTTAATATCACGACCTCCGACTTTAGATGGATCGAGCACAATTGTGCCTAGTAAATCTTCATCCGATACTTTCGTCTCATCCACAATCTGCTGCATTACGCTGTTTGGATTGCCCAGAGAAGCGACAAAATTATTGTAAGAATCTATTTGATGGCTGACAACACTTTCATTTTTAAAAAAATAGTCAACAAGTTCCTTCATTTAAAGACCTCATCCGCGATGACCCTATAATAAACGGAGTATCCAGTCGTAGGACTCTTACGAATTATTTTAATTATTCTACCGCTTTCGAGCGGACCATGAATTTCTTCAAGCGCCTTTATTGCTGGATCACTCCTGCTTATCTTTGGCAAAAGGTCTCTCGTTATCTCTAACTCCTTTAAAACCTTATCCTCTTCATCCTTTGAAATTAGGTGATGTTCTGGAACTAATTCGTGTTGCAACACGTTAAATTTACTCATGTTTTTCTTCCTCCGGCACGGGCCCAAGGGGGTTCGAACCCCTGACCACCTGGTTAAAAGCCAGATGCTCTACCTGGCTGAGCTATGGGCCCATATTAAGCTCAATGTGATAAATGCTTTGCTTATAAACCTTGTTAAGATGGATGAAGGAACCCGCTAGTGAGAGAAACTGAATGTGATGAATGTTTTTGCTGCTAACGATTAGATATAGGGATCGCTAGATGATAGGGGGACTTCTATTCACGATTCGCTATTCAATATAGTCTGAAATTTAGACACCTGAATCCATTCTAATAATGAAACTTGATAACACTTCAAATGGAACTCGAATTAAATGACATAAGTTTGGCGTATTCGAAGGGTATGAAAAATGTTCTTTCAAACATAAACCTTCGTATTGATTCTGAGAAAATTGCAATAGTTGGCTCAAACGGATCTGGGAAGACCACGATGATAAAGGGTATCATGGGCCTCGCAAAGACAACAAAAGGTGAGATAAGAGTATTTGGCATTGATCTTAAAAATGCAAATAGCGTGACGGGTGTCGCGTGTAACCTTGACACCGTCTATCGTCTATTAGATCTTACTGTGAAAAAAAAGGTAGAGATGTACTGTTCTATATCCGGTATCGATTCTGAAAAGGTTTTCAAACACTTTGAGAGTTACGAACTATTGGATGTACTTACAAAAAGAACAAATGAACTTAGCACAGGACAGGATAAGGCATTCTGCAACATAATGGCTTTGGAGATTGGATATAAACTTGCTCTTCTTGATGAACCATTTGAGAGTCTTGATGTGCGCAGACGGCTCATGATGGTAAATGACCTGAAAAACTTTCAAGGCAGTGTGCTTATAAACACACACGATTTCGGCGCCTTAAAATCGCTTCCGGATTGGGGGCTTTACTTAATAATTGATGGTAATTTGTATGGCAAGTTTAATTCGAGTGACATAAACAGGTTATACCTTACCAGGGGGGACGTGCCATCAGCACTTTCAACTATCCGAACATGTTACGGCACTTTCTGCGTAACCCTGGATAAGGGAGATACCCCTCTGTCGTCCTCAACAGATTTAGTAAATTCAATACAGGACGTGGTTAAATGATTGCCAAATATTATTTTCATTCGTTGGTGACAAACAAATTTCTCTGGTTCTGGGGAGGGTTCTTCAGTTTAATGTGGGCGGCATTAGGTGCATTTGTCATGGATAGATCCTTCCTCACGCCTTTAACTGCTATGCCCATTACTTCGGCTTGGTACGCATTGATAGCCCTAATCTCATTTTCCTCTGTTTCCGTAACATTAGCCATGTCAATGGCGTGGTCAACAAATGCACTAATATTCTCATTCAAATATACGAAACTTTTGAGATCAAGGTACCTTCTGGATCTTCTACTTGCGTGGATTTTTGTCTCACTGGTTCTGGTCGTGATAGGGATTGTTTTTACAGCCTCCATGTTCTACCTTTCTTTAAAAGTAAATGTCTTCCCCACATATCTATCCTTTTTGAAGACCTTTGGAATCGCTGTACTTGTTGGGGTCTTCTTCATGCTCATATCTGTAATGCTTGTTCTACTCGTGATCTCATACGGTAACGTAAAGATCGTACAATTTCTATCATTCATACCCATGGTTCTAGTTTTTTCATTAAGCTATCTTATGATTTATGCTTCTCCGCCAAAACTGTTGATGTACTTATCTCCATGGAACTCAGGGCCGAGCCTTATCCAGGCTGCCTTTGCAAATCAACAACCGATAAGCAGTTTTGTTTCGTCTCATCCTGAAACCCTAAGCTGGTTCACCCTCTTGATGAGCCTTGTTCTATGGGAACTGGTGTTATTTGCGATAGATATTTATATTTTCAGGCACATTAAGCCACAGGACACCGAGGGGATGAGGCAGATATGATCTCTGAAGACGAGAAATATTTGAAAGAAAGTAGATCTCTTATAGAAAAAGCCTTTGACTTCGAAGATTATATCTTTAGACGTTCGTTTGGCCTCTACTACCTCGGATGGGCCGTAGCCTTCTTCCTTTATACATTGCCTAGTTTACTTTATCCTGTTTTTTCCCTTAATAACTGGATTCTCCCCGCCTTTTACATCTTGAGTTCTCTTATTATTATGCTCCTTACAGGGTATATATTCAACAAGGCGTTTAAGGTCTCCAGAATTTTTAAACAGCAGCCTACATGGAAGGACTGGGGCATTTTTATTTTATTTTTTTTGGTGGTTATGCTTGTCCTCACATTCTTAGCGGTAATTGGTTTTGTTGGCTATTTTGCGCTTTTGTATGTTATTCTCGCATTATTTGTCCCCTGGGCGATAATCAGCACCGTGAGAAAAAGTATGACAAAATTTCACCCAGAAACATGGGTCGCTTTAATTAGTTTTGTCGCTGGTTGTGGAATCAGTATTGCTGGTATTGAGTCCGGGATTTACTTGATTTTAACTGTAGTATGGATACTCGTAGCAATCACGTGGTTGGCTTGCGGCATAGCCGGGATATATAATGCCTATTTCCAGAGTGTGATGATCATAGATGACTAATGAACCAGATTCTTTGAAAAGACTGTCTTCGATCTTTAATGATAGAGCTCTTAAATCATCTCCTCGTCTTCTTATTCTCATATCATTGTCCATGAACAGAAAGCTTGGTTTTACTGAATTGTCAAAACTCACGGGACTCGCAAAGGGGAGTTTAGGTAATCACCTCCTGAAGTTAAGTTCATCAGGCTATGTTACAATCATTGAGCATTCATTCTTCTCATCAAAAAGAGTAACAATTAAGATTACGGAAAAGGGATTCGAAACTGTTCGCAAATACATTTCAGCAATTAACGAGTTGGAGTTGGAGGATAAAGAAGAAAAAAACTCTACTTTTTCTGCCGATGGAACTCCTCAAAAATAGTACGTGTAACATAATAAGTTAGTTGGCGAAACAAGACCGTTGCAGAAAATGATTATCATCTGTGTAACACAGAACAGATTAAGCCATAAGGACCTTATAAACAGATGATCTTTACACGTTCAGAAAAATTATATTCATGAATGCGCCATTCAAAGAAAGAGGAAAACATATATTCTTATAAATAGACTGCTTTGACCAAGAACTCAGCTAAATAATTTTAGAACTTATATAATAAAATATTAAAAGCGTTTAATAGATTAAAGATATTACGAACTTCTGAGTGTGGCTAAAATTGGAGGAATTGTTAACTGGAAACTGTATAGAATTTGACCATGTAGTAAAGAACTTCCCCACTGTCACGGCGTTGGATGAGGTTACTTTTAAAATTTCATGCGGGGACAGATATGCACTTCTTGGCCCCAATGGAGCGGGGAAATCGACTACTTTAAAGATTTTAGTTGGACTTTTGAAACCGACCTCCGGGGAAGCAAAAATAGGTGGTTTTGATCCAACAAGCACAGAAGCAAAAAGAATATTTGGCTATTTGCCTGAAGATGCCTATCCTTATCCCACGTTAACTGTGAGAGAGAACATAGAGTACATTGCTGCACTTAGGGGAATAAAAGATGCCTATCAGAGAGCAGGTGAACTGATGTCACAACTAGATCTGTTCGAGTATGAACATTCCAAGGTTGTAACGTTGAGCAGAGGGAATAGGCAGAAAGTATCAGTAGCTCTTGCTATCGTTCATAACCCAAAAGTAATTTTACTTGATGAGCCGTTAAATTATCTTGATATCCCGACTCAGAGCGCAGTCATAAGGCTGCTTGAAAAACTCAATGCAACGTATTTTGTCTCTACACACATTATGGAAATAGCAACAAGATTAACCAAAAACGTCATAATACTGAGCCATGGGAAAATCACCTGGCAGGGGAGTATTAAAGAACTTCAGGATTTAGCAACTGTTGACGAACGCATAGAAGACGTTGTGGAAAGGATCATGACAAGAGGCATTTCGTAATGGAATACGAATAATTGTAAAAAATATGAGTGGATAAAATGAGTGAAACAGAAATCGTTCGGTGAGAGAAATGTCTCGTTCGTTATTTTCTTTAATAATTAGAACCAGGTTCACTACCGCCTATCTTGTTCTTTTCGGATTGCTCTTAGCTTATGCTTTTGCAGAGATCTCATTTTTCCCACCAAAAGAACCGATTATATTATTGCACATATTTGGATACATAGTTTTGGGAATATTGGTTTTATTCACAATCATTTATGGTCTCAATAGTTCCTATCCAATAATTCGGTCGGATACGGACTTTCTCTTCACTTCACCTGTTTCAAAACGTGCTATTGCGTTTGCACTCTACACAAGTAAGTATTTGTTTATCGGAATTATTTTCTTAATATCAAACCTCTATATTGTGGGATTAGTAGCTCCAGTCCTATTAGATAGAGTTTTCGTTATAGTTGATACCATAGTAGCTTCCATTCTAATCACCTCGCTTAGTATATCTGTTTCTAAATACACAGTTCGAAGAAAGATACTTGCTCTTGTCGCTGTTTCGGGTTGGGAGCTATTTTCCCTGTTGGGATTTGGTTTTTCTCCGGCATCCTACATTTTTGGGGACATATACTCTGGGACAGCCATGCTTGTCGCGTTAACTTCTCTCCTGACTTTCTACGCCTATGTCCAGTTAAAAAATGCAGATATTGATACCTTGAAACTTACAATCAGCGGGGCCCAAAAGAGTGAGAGGGCAAAAAAAGTCTCGACTAACGGAAAGAGAGTATTTGATAATACGACTCCCGGGAAAGCAATGCTCATATTTAATCTTACAAAAACTTCAATCGTTTCGTCAAGAAGAACATTCAGTTCTGAAAGAAACGTTGGAGTTCACAAAGGTTTAGGTATCTTTGCACTTATTGGCGTTGGGACTCTTGCTGGCGTTGTTTTATTCCTAATTTCCTACTTCTTCCACATGGTAGCGGGGATAAGAGAATTGTATATTTTTGTGGGGATGTACTCGCTTATGTTCCTGTATACCTTTGCCTATAACGCGCTTTCCTCTGAAAGAGCCTGGGTATCATTTACTTCCATAAAACCCGCGGTGTACATAAGATATGTCATCTATGGGCGAATGATTAGGAGTCTTGCGATAACAGGCCCAATAGGAATTTCAGTTTTGTTCATTTACTTAGTATTCCATCTGAATATTCTTGGATTGGCCGTGGTCGAATTTATTGACGCACCAATGATGGTGATTTTGCTGATAATGACGACAATGGTCGTTGGTGTATTCCAGATTAAAGATCCAGAGTTTATAACGCCACAAAGAAATGCAAAGCAGATTCTTTACGCCCCCGTCAGTATTGGTGGAATGATAATTGGTGGCGTTTCTGCATTCTTTTTCATGCTATCTGTTTATGTGGCTCTTGGAGTAATTATACTGTCCCTGATCTTCTTGTTCTATCCTAAAATCCTGAACTTTGCCGTTTTTAGGATGACTGAGAAGGGGTTTAGTTAACGTTATCAAATGGTGAACCTCATCAGACCCAAATACCGTAGAAAAAAGTCTAATATTTATACCTGACTAATCGGTGCAATTGTTCCGTCCAAAAATAACCGAATATATCACGGTTTTCTCGTAGGGAAAGCCGGTTTATAAGACTGCATAGATTACGGATCATTTTGCAGATGCTGGAAACCAATCCCTGCTATAAACACAATGATTTATTTTGTATGTAAAAAGCTTTATAATAGATAAAAATGGGGATTTTAGGGTAAACATAATGTCGTTAGCATTTGTCCTTATTAGCACTGTTCCAGGAAAAGAACAGGAGGTTTACAACAAAATTTCGAAACTTGACTACATAGCTGAGATACATCCCTTGTTCGGAGAATATGATCTCATCGTCAAGATAGACGCAAAAGATTACAATGAGATTGGAAAAGTGATGATTGAAAAGATAAGGACAATAGACGGGGTAATCGACACAAAAACTTTGACTGTTATTACTCTCTAACCAGATTTTATTGAAGTATTATTTTAGCGAACTGATTTGACTAAACCAGAGTGGCATTCATTTACTGATATTTTCCAAGACCTCCATTATGACGGAGAAATCTTCACCGAAAACAACATAGTCTGCGGAATCAGCCACATATCTTGAAGTAGGATTGAAGGCGATAGAAAATGCTGCGTGATCGAACATTAAAACGTCGTGATCAGAATCACCGACTACAATCGTATTTTCACCTTCAATATCATAAATCCCCTGTATTTTTTTCAGGAGTTTCCCTTTTTTCTTAGGATCTACGGGAGCGAAACCTTCCTTCTTCAAGAAACCATTGCTGTCAACAAGAATGCAGTTTGCGTATATATCGTCAAAAGGTACAATGGTACTTATCTTCTCAGCAAGCCAATATACACCCCCAGAAATTATAATTGTCTTGATACCTAAACTTCGGATCTTGGAAAGAGTACCCTCGAGATTTTGTTTAAGTTCAATTTTGTCAAGGATATTACGGACATGCTTCTCGCTTACTTTTCCAAATTTGTCTAACCACAGCGAAACATCGCTCTTCAAGAATTCTTCGTAAGAAATCTTATCTCTTTCATAGAGGTCCCAGTTGGACTTATTATTGACTCCAAATGTTCGATGTAAGTACTCCCAACTACTTACTTCATTTGTAAGGACCCCATCCATATCAAAAGCGATAAGTTCAATTTTTTTCAATTATAATTTACCTTTCTTAGTAATGTGAATTTGTATCTTAATATTTTACGCAAATTCTCGATTTTCAGTATGCTTTGTGGATCAATTGCACATTATTTAAGGGCCTGATACGATCCGTAGAATCTTTGGACGGCGGTTACGTTTCCCGCTATGGCAAAAATGATTAGAAGTACATCAATAGGCGTTATCAAGATTCCGGAAAAGATAACATTGAATCTGAAAAAAAACTGGATCAATATAAAGACGAGCATGAGAACCAGCCTGTCTGCCCTGCCCATGATCCCTGAATAATTCCTCATTAATCCCAAAGCCTGTGATTGAACTCCCATATAGCTCGTAAGCATTATGCCTATTATCGCGAGTAAGCCAATCCATAGCTGAGCATATACACTAAAGGCGAAACCTAGAATTATAAATACATCAGAGTATCTGTCAAAAACATGGTCTATTAGATCGCCTCTTTTAGAAGCTATACCTCTCATCCTAGCAACCTTGCCGTCTATTGCATCAAACAGTGCCGAGAGTAATAATGTAAAGAAGCTTATGAGAATGAAGATATTATTAAGGAAAAATAACAGTCCAGTTAACGCAGCCAACGCCAGCGACAGGGCGGAGATTAGGTTGGGATTTGTTTCACTGAACGGGCGAGATATCTTTGTCAAAATCCCGTCGACCTTTGCACGGTAGGCATCGAGAACCATATCTCGGAATAACCTACAGATATACTTTTAGTTTCTCTTCTGAAAGCTGTTTATCACCTCAACACATTTTAGAACTGCATCATCTAAATTATTTTCAGTTACCTTGACTTTTCTGATCAATGGTGCCGGAAGGAATTCAAGGCTCTCATAATAGATCGTGTCGCTAAGTAGAGCATCGATATTTTCTTCAATTTTCTCCTTGCTGTATCCACGATTACTCAGTGTCCTTCTTACTGATTCCGTATCTCTTTGAAGTATTATGATCAAATCACAACCCAAAAGATGAGCGAAATGGCTCTCGACGATCATATTGTTGCTTTTTACAAAGTTCATTCTGTTCCTGAGGCAGTCTATATCGACCTCATCCCCATCTAGGCATTTTTCATATCCCTCAATAAGAGATGCGTTCTTACAGTCGTACCCAAGTTCTTTCAATTTTTGGCAAACTGTGCTTTTTCCTGAACCAGGTATACCGCTAATACAGATCAGGATGCATCGCCTTTCCGGAGTGAATAACCAGAGATGCTGAAGGGTTTGCTAAGATGTCTTCTTGTAGAAACTGGAACATCATAAAATCCCGGACTAACATCTCGTTCTATAGATTCATAGGATGGTAAATTCATTATCTTTCCGCATACAGGACATCTGTAGTCATTAAGGCCTTTGTTCACAGTTCTCACAGAGCAATCCGGACACTCTGGAGCAGTTCTGCCGTATATTTTGGATGTTGCTTTAATCTGCATTTTCTCAACGTTAAGTGTACCATTTTTCATCGAACCATAAACGCTGACCAAGTCCATGGGACGCAGTTGTCGGAATATTTTCCTGAATTCCTTCGTGGGTTCAAAGGCAGCGATTTTAACTCTCTTTCCGTTAGATATCATTTCAGAAAAATAATGGGAACCGTTGATTGAGTAAGGCGTTATGGAAATAATACCATCGATCCTATACGAATGGAAATCCCAGAAATATGTGGAATTCTCTATGATGTGATCATCGGTGGCTTGATTTGTCTCATACAACATGAATCTTGAATAGTGGAGATCAGAGATTCCGTCCAATTCAAGGACATTCTCCAGAAATCCTTCATCTGTCATAGATCTTATTCCCATCAATACTGGGGTGGATTGATCGGGGAATATTGCCGGGTGCCTATTCTCGCGATCAATGTTGTTGAAGGTCCCCTGGATCATCTCGGCTTTTTCCGATAAATAAAATTGTAAGTTCCTAGGAATCTGATGGTTCTTGTCATCAGAATAGAATAACAGCTCATAGGTAATTGCATTCCTCGGCCACGCAATTGCAGCAGCAGCGCCAATTATACCTCTGCCGTTCTTAATTTTGCGAAAATGCCCTCCGCTGTGAATTATAAAGTCCTCTGCTTCACTTATTTCGGATACTTCGCGAACTGCCTTCCAGTAAAATGCAGGGTCAAATGTAGTCTTGCTCGCGACGATACCTGGATTTGTTCCCTCGTAATCGAGATCAGCGTAGCGATAAATTACTTCTTCAGCTATATCCATTAGATCTGATTCATCAATTGATTCCTCGCCGGAATCGTATGAAAAAATATCTTTTCCAAGAATATTACCAATCTTTCTTTTTTCCCCAATCCCTTTCCCTAGTTGTACAGCCAAAGATGCGTTGCCTCTGGTCTTGAAAGGTATTGTAGGATTGAGCCTGACAAGTCTAGGCATTCCTATTATATCCATACCTGTTTCATGAATGATTTCTGTAAGAACAAAAGTTGTACACATATTCTTCGGGGAATCTGTGTCGTCTATGGCAAGGAACATTACTTTCCAAATCTCCTCTTCCGTTGCTGATATGATGCAATAGCTTTAAGGAAGTCTACTTTCCTTAGCTCCGGCCAGTTCACTTCAGAGAAGTATAATTCAGAATATGCTGATTGCCAAAGAAGAAAATTTGATATTCGTTCTTCTCCACTTGTTCTCAATATTAGATCTGGATCTGGAGATGTTTTATCATAGAGATACTTTCGGAAAATTCCTTCATTAATGTCGTCCACCTGGATCTTCTTATCCTCTACGTCCTTTACTATAGATTTTATTGCGCTAATTATCTCTTCTCTGCCCCCATAACCGACTGCTATGTTAAGCCTAAACTTCTCGAAATCCTCTGTCGTTCGCTCTACTTCGTCTATGGTCTTTCTGAGATAGTCTGGTAATCGATTGGGATCGCCAATTACCTTCACACGAATTCTGTTCTTGAACACGCGTTGGTCCTTCATCAGGTCAAGGAGCGCACCATTTATAAGTCTTAACAGGAAATCTACTTCATCAGGATTCCTGTTAAAATTCTCAGTTGAAAATCCGTAAACCGTAACGGTATGTACACCAATTTCCATACACCACTCCAGCACCTCTTCGAGTTTTTTCTTACCCTGTACGTGCCCTTCCTCATCGGAAATGTTATTATTCTTCGCGTATCTGCGATTTCCGTCCGTAATTATCCCAATGTGGTGGGGCACTTTATCAGATTTTATCTGCTCCATCAGGACACGCTCATACATTTGAGCTGTGAGATCACCGATACCCTGGACTATTCCCATTTGAAAGTCCTAATACATTTGAGGTTGATTAATTTTCATAATTTCCTATCGGAAAAAGAATCATGGTACCCCTAATTTATAGAAAGCAGTGATATAGTTATATGGAAAACGCTAGAATGAATGGAAAAATTGCGTTGATAACAGGGTCGTCTAGAGGGATAGGGCGCGCAATAGCAGAAAGATTCCACAGGGATGGAGCAAGAATAGCAATAAATTATTCAAGAAACGAGAAAGCGGCCTTGGAACTGAGGGAGAAATTAACAGGATCTGAGATTTTCAAGGCTGACGTATCCAACAGAGATGAAGTCAGAAATATGATAAAGGATATCAACAAAAAGATGGGAAGCATTGACATTCTTGTCAACAACGCGGGAATTTTCAATCTCATGCCGTTTGAAGAATATGATGAAGAGCGTGTTGAGAGGATGTACGCAGTAAATGTAAAGGGTGCTGTGTACACTACGCTGGAGGCCATTAACAACCTTAAGGAAACTAGAGGTGTCATTCTAAATATAGCTTCAAACGCGGGGGTCGGTACTGCAGCAGACAATACAACATTTTATTCAATGACTAAGGCCGCGATAATAAGTCTGACAAAGAGACTTTCATTTGAACTAGGGAAGTATAAAATTAGAGTAAATGCAATCGCACCAGGCTGGGTAGAATCAGACATGACAATAGGAGGAAAAACAAAGGAAGAAATAGATACTTTTGAAAAGTTTTTCATTGAGAGAACAGAGCTTAACATGATCGGAAAACCAGAATACATTGCAAATATTGCATCATTTATTTGCTCAGATGAGGCAGCGTTTATAGATGGCCAAGTGATCGTTGCAGACGGTGGAAGAATAGACAATCTCACTCATAGCCTTTAACACTGTTCGGGGCATTTTAGATATCTTAAAAGACAAGATTTCCTAAGAACGAAGAAGATTAATTTTCTTTCCTTAGCGTCAGAGAATACATCCTTTCAATTTTTGAATAACTATGAACCACTCTTTTCGAAACTATGTTCAAACCCATTTCAAAAAGCTTTTCCATCCTTTCCTCGAGGGTTATTATATCAGCTATCTCATAATAATTTATTAGACCGTTCGATTTAAGAACCTCTTTAGCTGCTGAAACGTACATAAAAGAATCATGTGGAAGATTCATTATGATTCGGTCAACATCCCTGAATTTTACTATTTCTTTTTCTGCCAAGCCCAGGGTTGGGTATATGCGCCCCAACAGATGATTTTTCTTCAGGTTTTCGTTCAAAAGACCAATGGCTCTAGGGTTACTATCTATCGCATAAATCTCGCACTTTTTTTTGTGCGCTATGTTTAACGGAAAAGTCCCTATACCAGAAAACATGTCAACGATCAATTCACCCTCTTTTACTGACTGTGAAACAAGGAGGCGTTCTGTCGCGAGCCTTGGAGAAAAATACACACTGCTTAGATCCACCTTCATTACCACTCCGTTTTCCCTGTAGTCAGTTTCATAGACGCGCTCCCCTTCTATAAGATTCAGGTCTCGAATGCGATAAGGTCCGGATACACCCTGGTCCGAATAGACTGCTTTGATATTCCTATTAGTCGTCAATATCTCATGTGCAACTTTTTTCAATCTTTCAGGTTCCCTGTATTTTAATATGGCTATACTCCCTATAAGGTCAAACGAACCACCGGATGTTTTTGGATAATATCTGATCCGCTTTTCCTTTGGTTCTATGTCCACGATTTCAGCGTTTTCATAGATACTTTCTGGTACTTTACTCAACGGGACATATACAAATTCAGAATCCTTTTGTATAACGTGTTTAAAGTCCCTCACTGGACCTTTACCCAAAAGAAGGATAATATTGTTCGCAAATTCTTTTTTTATTTTCAGATGGATCGTCACGAATATCCTCTTTGAACCAATCTTGTTGCATTTTCTTTGGTAGTCTCTGCGAGTCTCTTTGAGAACCCCGGGATATTCTGGAGTTTTTGTATATCGCATGAGGCAATAGAATTAAGATCTAAAAGCCCATTATTAAAGAGTCTTCTTGCCCGAACCCTGCCAATGTTGGGTAATACAATAAGGTGAACCAGCTCTTCCTTTATGCCTTCCCTAATTCTGATATTTAAAATTTCAAAATATCTCCTTTTTTCTGGAAGAAACAGGCCCGCAAGGCGTGAAAGTGCATAAGATATCCAATCTGCACTGCTTGCTTTTGACTGAACATCCCCCGGGCCGATGAAGAAATCACTGCAGATTTTATTTATTGGCACTTCCTGTATCCAGGAATATAACATCATAGCGAGCTTTATTCTGTTTAATGCATCGGGATCCCAATCTTCCAGTGGGAAATCCGCGATCTCAGCAAATACAATAGCCTGTTCCCGCTCTGCAGCCCTTATATAAAGTGAAGGGATCTCTGGAGATTTTGCAAGCCAGAGAAGGGAACGTTCGTCGGTAATGTCTTTGCTTCTCAGGTAGTCCCGGAGTTGAACAGCAGTTATTGGATCAAGATAAAGGTCCGAAACAATCTTGCCAAACTGGGTCGGATAAAATTTAAAATTCCGCGAAAGAACAAGCTCGTTCTCTACCAAAAAGTTCATGGACTTTTCAATATTATAAGATAAATCGGTATCCGGATTCTGAATACCAAAAAGGGAAGAATCATAAAATTCAGATATATCTTGAATGCTTTTGGCTAAACCGTTTGATACAAGCGCCAATGATATAAAACGAATCAAACTTTCCTGCCCCAGGTTTGATATTACCGGCTCGGGTTCCGATTCAAGATAGTCCCTGGCTGTTTCTTCCGTGTTTGAATTAGCGGCATAGAGGATGCCGTATCCGGACCGATCATACTTTGGCCTTCCTGCCCGGCCCAGCATTTGATGTACCTCCGTTGTTGAGATGTACTCCATGCGCCCGTTCGAGTAACGGCTGAGATCAAGAATTAAGACCGTCCGTGCTGGCAAGTTTATACCGGCCGCAAGTGTAGGTGTTGCGACAAGAACTTTGAGCTTTCTGTCCCTGAATTTTTCTTCAACGAGTTCCCTTATCTTATTCGACAGACCCGCATGGTGAAAAGCGACTCCTGATGAAAAAAGTTGCTGCATCTGGTCGTCGTAGTAGTTCATTTCGTCCTCATTAGCTGTAAATTTTACCGGTTCGATTTTATCTTTCTCTATCCTCTCCGAGAGTTTAAGAGCAAGATCTTCTGCTCTTTTTCTTGAACTCACAAAAATTAGGATCTGCCCGCCTTCGGAAACGACTCTGTTGCAGAGTCCAACCACCGCATCCTCCTCCTTGAACGAAGCTATCCTTTTATCAGCTATCTCCAGGTATGATTTAGTTAATATCCCCTTGCTCAGAGACACCGGTCTAAAGTCACTGACTACTGGCACGGCATTAAGCCATTTGCACAGATCGCTGATGTTTGTAATGGTGGCTGATAAACCAAGAGTCATCGTGTCCGGACTGGATTTAACTATAGCTGAGAGAAATGTTTCAAGCCTTGAACCTCTGGACGAATCTCCAAGAAGGTGTAGTTCATCTGCTACAACAAGAGATATTTCAGAAATAAAATCCGGATCTCTGTGAAAAAGGGAATCAGCTTTTTCTGAGGTACATACTACAACATCGCATTTCTTTATAAATTCAGGGGTTTCGTCATAATTCCCAATGGATAAAGCAACACGCATTCCCTGAGAGCCTAGTTTTTTCAGTTCAGAATACTTTTCAGAAGCCAGAGCTCTTAAGGGAACAATATACATGCTCTTATTCTTTTTAAGAAATTCCTTGTATATGGCATAGTAAGCTATTAGACTCTTTCCTGATGCAGTTGGAACAGACACGATTACATTTTTGTGACTATCCAGGAGCTTGATGGCTTCCTCCTGATGCGGATACAGTTCCACATCATTCCCATCGAATAAGTCAAGAAAGGACTGTGGCAGAGAGAGTTCACTTAGCTTTGTCAACAATATGTGATAGCGGAATTAGATATTACTTTATCTTTAGGATTTATACTGCTTTATCTCTGGCTTAGTGCTGTTTCTGCCCCAACATGTACGTGGCGACTTTTCTTCTGGTAGCATTTAGGCTCTCTTCAGACACTGAAGTATTTGAGACTAAACTGCTGGGTCAAGAACGAAAATGAGGAGGTATAATAAGAAGCAAAGAGGTGCTAAATAAGAGAAAGACATGCTAATCTTCAATAGGAGAGTTGCCGGTGAGATTTAAATGCCAAATGGTCTTGTGAAACTAATACTATTAACTCGGTTTTCAAAGCTTTACATTATTTTTCTCGCGTTCTCCGTTATGGTGAGCATTGTACTTGCGTTCGATCTTTCTCTTGTAGGAAGTTTATTATTCAGAGCAATTTTCGTTGGTGTAAGCTTGTTTTTCATATACTATTTTGTTTATACAGCAAGCATACCCATACTCAGATCTGACGTTGATTTCCTGTTTACATCCCCCATTAACGACCAATGGAAGGCCGTATCACTCTATATAAGTAAGTACGTTTTCGTTGGTCTTTCAATTTTAGATACTCTCCTATGGGCAGCCGGGCCAGTTTCAACATCCCCTCTTGGCAGATATGCCATCATAATATCCTTGATAGCGCTATCATTCATAGTAACCTCATTAAGTGTTATTGCTTCAACCTTTACAGTAGTAAAGAGAGTTTTGATTGCCATAAGTTTTATGTTGTTTACCCTCTTATACCTTGTACTTTCCTGGTACACGGTTCCATATCTTTCGGTTCTAAGCGACATTTCAAATTTTCATATAGATATCGTTAGCATTATCATGGTGCTTGTTCTTCCATTAGTTCTTGTATTTTATGCAATTAGAGTTCTAGGGAATGTAAATTCTGAGAACCTGGGCCAGATAGCACCACACCTAGATACAAGGACGTTCTTAAATACGCATAACAGGACAGAAAAAGAGGAAAACATTTCGTTCAACAATATTCAGGCGTCGGAAGCAATGATTAAATTCAGTCTTTCCAGAAGCCATTCTACACTGACTGGTAAGAATTTTTCTTCGGACAACGTTGTCAGAATTTCCCAAGGCCCTACGCTTAAATTTGCGTTAGTGACGGGTATAGCCTTGGCCGTTATTGTAGGAGTCCTTGGTTTCTTGTCACATTTTTATATGCTCCTACTTACCTTATTCCCATTGATCATTCTGATCATTGCCATATATACTCTTTTGGGCATCACTTTCACTCATTCGATAAACGCTTTATCCCTGGAGAGGGGCTGGCTTTCATTTACATCAGTATCTCCCCGCGAGTACGTAGGCTATCTAATACTGGCACGCATGATCAAGACCGTCCTTGTTTCCACCCCCATTGGAGTAGTATTGGTTTTCCTTCACTTCATATACGGACTTAATACAGTGGGAGTGGCATACTTAGAGTTCTTTGTTGTGCCCTTGCTTATAATGCCAATTTTCTTGTTGAACGTTAGTTTAGGAACATTTCAGATAAGAGACCCTGCGTTTATAACCCCTCAGCGAAAGGCCAGGCAATTTCTCGACATGGGGCCTATTACTGCCCTGATCGTTATAGCCGCCGTATCCATAACATCCGTAAACGCAATAATTTACATATCTGCTATTGTCCTGGCTTCAGACATATTCCTTTTCTTCGAAAAGAATTTGTGGATAAAAGTAGTATTTCGCGTGACGGAAAGCGGATACATATAACTAACCCACATACAGTATTGATAATTTACGATTCGTACACATCAATAACCAGATCTAATTCCGAGACCTTTCGAATTAAAAGATAGCTAGTAAATTCGAATTTGAAAATTTTATTCTTTGTATGTGAATCGTGCTTAGTTTTTAAAAAGTGCAAAAATGGAAAAAGGAATTAGATTTAGGTTATCTGAGTTTTCTTTCGATCATCTTAATTAAAGTGGATTTCTTGACATTAGCCTCTAGCACGTACATCTTACACGGCTCCCACGGTACTCTTGGATATCTGACATCTCGCACTTCATACTTGAATCCAAATCCTTTCAGGATATTGACAAGAGATTCATCAGAGTATTTCTTTGCTGGATCTAATGGTATTCGTCGCCCCTTAGACCTAGATAATTTTGGGTTGAAATACTGGGAATATAATGTTATTGACATAACTAATTCTGTTTTTCTTGACTGACAGAAGATTCCTCAAGGAGAACAGCATTTATAACTCCGTCCTGTCCTGGTCTTGACGTCACCTTGGCCTCACCTATTTCAGTCAAGATTACAGTACCTTTAGTGATTATATTTCTCTGAACATAATGCTGATCAGCAGAGTTTTTCTTAACGGTCTGAATTTTAACTCTCTTTACAACTTTTCCTGATGGCGAATAAACATTAGCCGTGTCCTCCTTCATAAGGACCACTTTTGAATTACCGCCGGTTGTCCTGATAACTTTTCTTGATGTGGGCCCAATCCTTGTAAGCGTCGGTTCGCGTCCAAGCTCATATCTTCTCTTTTCTCTGGCTTTTCTTAGCTTCCCACCACTCGGTTTCTTTTTTGGTTTACCATGAAATATAGTCAAACTGTTTCACCTGATCAAACACTTTTGTATCTCCCGTAACTTATACCGGAATAAAAACTTTAAGCGAAAAATTAGAAATTATCCCCAATAACAGTTGATGATACCTTTGACTGATAGAAAACCCAATTCAATTACAGTAATGGAAGACTAAAAATATGTGCGTTTGTTAGCATAATGTATGAGTCTCCATCCAACGTCAATGTACAGATTACAATTCAATAGATCCTTTCCACTCAGCGAGATAGGAGGATTAATCAGTTATCTTAAAAAATTAGGAGTATCTCACATTTATTCTTCACCCATCCTTGAAAGCGTTAAAGGCAGCAATCATGGTTATAATGTTGTGAATTTCGAACAAATTAATCCTGAACTTGGAAGTGAAGAAGAATTCGTACAAATGTCTGAGTTGGTTCATAGGAATGAGATGGGATGGATCCAGGACATTGTTCCGAATCACATGGCTATTAGTTCTCAGAATGTGTATTTACAGGACATATTTAGGAATGGACCAAAATCCCATTACTACAACCTGTTTGATGTTTTTCATTCAACTAATTTCCAATCTAAGAAAATAGATCTGCCAATACTTGGAACCACATTTGAAACCGCCCTGAAAGACAAAGTCATATTAAAGAATGGACAAACGATAGAAATAGGAGGAGAAACATTTGCGTTACGCACAAATTTTGGTGCGCCATCCAGTCGGAACGTTAAACTAGAAGATTTGATTAAATTTCAATACTTCAGGCCAGTATATTACCGTTCTGCATTGGCTGGAACTAATTACAGGAGATTCTTCTCTGTCAACTCACTAATTGCAATAAGACCAGAAAAATATTTTTCACTAGTTATGGGAAAGTTAAGAGAACTAGAAGAAAAAGGGCTTATAGACGGGTACAGAATCGACCATATAGATGGACTTTTTGATCCTAGGGGATTCATATCAAGAATCAAACGTAACAAAGGTGCTTATGTTTTTGTTGAAAAGATACTAGACAAAAACGAGAAAGTACAACCATTATGGTTGTCTGATGGGACTACTGGTTACGATTTCCTCTTCCGATGCACCTATTTGTTCGTAGACAAAAAAAATAGGTCTAAACTGTTAGGGATTTATAGAAAGTTTACTGGCGAAAGTATAGACCTTCAAAGGATTATGCAAGATGCAAAGCACCACTACATGGAAAAACGCTTCGTCTCGGAGATCGACTATGTTACGGACATATTCTTTAAGTTCGCCAGAGAAAAGGTTTACGGACAGGAATGCAACATTCATTCATTAAGGGCGGCCTTGAGTGAACTTCTCGTAAACATTCCTGTATACAGGACATACGTTCCGGATAAGCACTCGTTCGAGATCTTGGAAAGAGCAATTGAAAACGCAAAAGAGAGTTCTGCAGAAGGCGATGCTCTTGACATTCTTAAACGCGTATTGCATGATAAAACCTCAACTGAAATTTTTAAAAGATTAGAGCAGTTCATGCCCGCTATAACCGCGAAATCCACTGAAGATAAGGCGTTCTTCCTTTATGTGCCACTGCTATCAATAAATGAGGTGGGATGCGACCCTGAATTATTTTCCGTGTCTCCTGAAGAGTTCCACCAATTTAATTTGGAACGATCTAAGGTTTCACCTAATTCCATAAATACTCTATCCACACACGATACCAAGTTGGGCGAGGATCTGCGGGCAAAGATCAATGTAATATCAGAGATCCCAGAGGCATGGGAAAAATACATACAGTCATGGAGTAGTTTTAATGTGAAATTCAAAATTAATGATTCCCCAAGCAAGAAGGATGAGTACTATTTTTATCAGATCCTTCTGGCACAAAATCCTTCAGAATGGGATTCAAAGTTCGAGGATCGAGTGTGTAACCAGATGTTAAAAATGGCCAGAGAATCTGGAACAAATACAGATTGGGATCAAAAGAATGAAACCTATGAGGAGACCTTGCTTAATTTCATACGTGCATCAATGAATGATACTAAATTCAGGGAAAGTTACATGGAATTCTACAACCGCGTCGCCCCATATGGTGCATTAAATTCTGTCGAGCAGAATTTACTTAAAATAACTTCACCGGGGGTACCAGATGTCTTCCAAGGCTCAGAACTGGCAAATAACTTCTTCACAGATCCAGACAACAGAATTGCAGCAAACTTTTCCTTGCTTTCGCGGGAGCTGGAATATGTCGTGGATCAGTACAGAAAAGGCAATTTCAATGCGTTTCTTGATAATTTGTCAAGTGGACGATTGAAACTCTTAACTTCTTATGTCTTGCTAAATTTCAGGAAGAGGAGTAAAGTTTTCTCTGGCAAATACATACCTCTCCAGGTGCATGGAAAGCTTAAAAATAATATCATAGCTTTCAGCCGCGTCTACAAGAAAGAGACTATGATTGTCGTTGTACCTATCCGAACGGCTTTTTTGAATGGAGTCCTCCCGTTGTCAAATGTGTGGAAAGATACCAGACTGACACTGGGTGACAACAAACTTCACAAATTTATAGATGTGTTCACAAACGACGTCTACGAAGTAAAAAATTCTGTAAAAGTAGAGAACATAATGAGAACTTTCCCTTTCACGGTCTTGACGGAGGGTGTTCTGAAGTGAACCATGGGTATGAGTTTATTGGAGATACCGTTACCGTTCATGTTTGGGCGCCCAATATTAAGGACATGGTGTTTTTGCGTGTTAGAGATGGTGCCAGATTTACAATGTACGATTCCTCGGATGGATTCAAGAGCGCTGACTTAAAACTATCTCCAGGTGACCGATATTACTTTCTCGCTGACGGTAAAAAAATACCAGATCCTGCTTCGAGATTTCAACCTGAGGGGATATATGGTCCAAGCGAGATAATAAAAAACGACCTTGAACGCATTAAAAAATGGAAAACATATGACCTGAAGGAAACCATAATTGAAGAAATCCATGTTGGAACGTATACAAGAGAAGGTACTTACGAATCCGCGGGGGAAATGGTTGATCATTTTGTAAATTTAGGAATAAATCACGTGGAATTAATGCCGTTGAACCAGACTTATGGAACTAGGAACTGGGGATATGACGGCGTCTTTCTTTTTGCTCCTAGTTATAGCTATGGTAGGCCTGAAGACTTGTGTAGATTTATCGACAAATTACATGAGAACGGCATAAATGTTATTCTAGACGTAGTTTACAATCACATAGGGCCACTTGGTAATATACTCGGAGTTGTTGGAGACTATTTCTCAAAATGGTACAATAATCCATGGGGTCAGGCACTTAATCTTGACGGACCTGGATCAGATGCAGTAAGATCGTTCATTTTGCAGAACGTGAAATACTGGATAGAAGAATATAAATTCGATGGCCTGAGGATAGATGCGACACATGCCATTTTCGATTCTTCCCCGAGTCACATACTGAAGGAAATTTCTATTCTAATAAAAGGCCTCGAGAATAGATTAGGAAGAAAAATAAAACTCATTGCCGAAGACGACAAGAACGACAATGCCCTCGTAAAGGAACTAAAGGACTGTGGTTACGGATTTGATGCAAGTTGGAATGGTGATTTCCACCACAGCATACATTCATTTCTGACTTATGAAAACAGTGGGTATTATGAGGATTATGGAAAGTTTACTGACATCACTGACTGCCTTGAAAATGGTTATCTCTATAATGGGAGATACTCGAAGTACCTGAAGAAGACAAGAGGAACATTATTCGAAGAAAACAGAAGAAAACTGGTGGTTTTCGATTCGAATCATGATCAAGTTGGAAACCGTGCGTTTGGAGAGAGACCGGTCAGTATAGTTGGCGATGAGAAAGCAAAGCTATTCGCAGCTTCCGTGCTTCTCTCCCCCTTTACACCTATGCTTTTCATGGGAGAAGAGTACGGCGAAACCAACCCCTTTTTATTTTTTATGCAAACAGAAGATAAAGAGTTCGCAAAGATTGTAAGAGAAGGGAGATTTAAAGAATTTAAAGATTTTTCCTGGAAAGGCGATATACCGGATCCCTCATCCGTCGAATCGTTCAATAAATCGAAATTATCATGGAGGATTACAGACGACAGAGGGAAAGAGTTTCTTGAATTTTATAAAAAAATGATAAGTTTGCGCAAGAAGATCGTTTCCGAGAAATATCAAGTACATTTTGAGAGTAAAATAATAAAGATAGAATACCAAAAGGCTTCGGTTTACTTTTCCTTCTCTGATAAACCACAAACAATAGTACAGGAATCAAAAGGAGCGACAAAGAAAATTTTGATCCTGCCATTCTCAGCCTTAATTGAGGAATATTAGTTGTACCTTCATAGTAATTTCTTTTTTATGACGGAGCTAGTAGGGAGCGATTATTAAATGAATGAATTTTGTTTGACTCGGAAGTGTTAAATCTTATATTTGAATCAGATCGAAAGGAGTGAAAATACTGGATCCGTTATATTCTAAACTAAAAGCTTCCAGTTATAATCAAGGATCTATCGTTACTAACGAGGGAGTTCTTTTCTCAGTTTATTCCGAAAACGCAACAGCAATATATGTTGAAATTTACAAGAACAATGACGACAGAAACCCTGAGATATATCCACTTGAACGACAAAGCAAGTTCATGTGGAGGGCTTTCATTTCAGGGATAGGCCCAGGGACGCTATATGGCTATAGAGCGGACGGTCCTTTTTCCCCTGAAAATGGTCTAAGATATAATAAAAATAAATTGTTGATGGATCCTTATTCGAAGGCTGTTTCTTCAGAAGTAATATCTACAGAATTAACAAACGGTTACAAGTTAAACGACCCCGGTGCTGACCTTTCGTTTGATGACATGGACGACGCAAACGCAATGCCGAAATCTGTCGTGTTCGAGGATAACTTTGACTGGAAAGGCGTTGGGAAACCCTTGATCCCGTGGAAGGACCTCATTATCTATGAAACCCATGTAAAAGGGTTGACAAAACGAAAGCCAGATATAGACGAGCGTATCCGAGGAACATTTTTGGCTCTCTATTCAGATCAAATGATAGATTATCTCAAGGATCTTGGAATAAACGCTGTAGAATTATTGCCTATTCACCAGAGAATTGATTCTTATGTTTTCAACGGTATTACAACAAACACGTACTGGGGATATAATACGATCAACTTTTTTTCCCCAGAGATAACATATTCTGCTGGGAAAGCTCCAGGAGACCAAATCAACGAATTCAAGAATGTTGTTAAGAAATTCCATGAGAATGGGATTGAGGTGATTCTTGATGTTGTGTACAACCATACGGCAGAGGGCAACCAGTTGGGCCCGACAATGTCTTTCAGAGGCATAGATAATTCAGTTTATTACAAGCTGGCTTCGGACAAGAGGTATTATGTTGATTTCACAGGTGTCGGAAATACCATAAATATAAAGCATCCACAGGTGCTTAAGTTGATAACAGACAGTTTAAGGTACTGGGCCATTGACATGCAGGTTGATGGATTCAGGTTTGACCTTGCATCGGTGCTGGGCAGAAAGCGCTCCGCTTTCGACCCATTTACGTCCTTCTTCGGTATAATACATACGGATCCCATCCTTTCTACTGTAAAATTAATTGCAGAACCCTGGGACGTAGGAATCGGAGGATATCAGTTGGGCAACTTTCCACTCGATTGGGCTGAGTGGAACGGAAAGTACAGGGATGGTGTTAGACATTACTGGAAAGGGCATGGAAGAAATCTCTCAGAATTTGCCACTCGCTTCAGCGGATCCTCCGATCTTTTTGAATGGCGTGGAAAAACACAGTACTCCAGTGTGAATTTCATTACGTGCCATGACGGATTTACGCTCAGCGATCTGGTAAGCTACAACACTAAGCACAACGAGGAAAATAATGAGGGAAATAAAGACGGTACTGATAATAATATTAGCGAAAATATGGGCTTTGAAGGTCCAACTGATTCTCCAGCAGTCTTGAAGAAGAGAAACACAAGGATTAGAACGTTTCTTATCACGCTTTTGACCTCTCAGGGAACTCCGATGATCCTTGGTGGGGACGAAATAAAGAGAACACAGAATGGAAATAACAATGCCTATAAACTGGACAATGAGACATCATGGTATGATTGGAACGTTGATGAAGATAAAAGAAATCTTCTTGACTTCACAAAGAGGATCATAGCTATACGCAGAAGATTCTGTGTCCTTAGGCAGGATAGTTATCTGAAAGGCTCCGGAAAAGATCCGGATGCAAAACAGATCGCATGGCTGAGGAGCGATGGAACTGAAATGAACGAATCGGACTGGCACGTAAAAAGGAGTATTGGAATACTTCTCGTTTGCACAAAGTGCGAACATGACGGCTGTGAACGGGATAATCTGTTCATAGCGTTCAATCCAACCACAATACCCTTGAAATTCAATCTTCCTTCTGGATATAGCCGTTTTATCCTCTTGATAAGCTCTCAGCAGATACATCCGGAGGATGAACGAGATATCGGTGCTCAGCACATAGTCCTGGAACCTGGATCAGCTTTTGTCCTAAAAGCCGTCAGATAACAGTTAGGGATTCCAAAATATCTTTTAACGCATTCAGTGGAATGTGCATCCAGGAGGGCCTATTGTTAATCTCGTAGAGGAGTTCATAGGATGCTTTCTGCAAGAGGAAAAGCTGCAGCAATCTGGAAATCTTTTCATTATCTGTTGGTATGAGATTCATATCCCCTATTATCTTAACGTAATGCCTGAGGAACGTAGACATGATCTCACTGGACATATTCTCCACGCCTTCGCCAAATCCAGAACATAGATAGTCGATTGATCTCAGAATACCTGAAACATCTTTGAAAGGGGATTTTTTGCTTGTTCGTTCAAGCATACTTCTCACAGGTTCTCCTTCAAAATCGATTATATAATATCTGTTCCTGTAAAGAAGTATCTGGCCCAGGTGATAATCTCCATGGACTCGTGTTTTCATCAAAATTTCATTTTGAAATAATGAGTTAAACACCTTCTTTATTTTTTCTTGGTCCAGATCCAGGGAGAGTGGACCAAGTTCCATATTGCGCTTTCTCATTATTTCTCTCGAGGCATCAAGATACCTAAAAGAGTCGTCAATTACATCCTCTAGTTCCGAAACGGCCATTTTCTCAGGCCGGAAATCTTCGTCCCTTACACTCGCTAGTGTCTTGCACATATTCCCTGTAAGTGTACCCATGTCAGCCGCTAAATCGAGGATCTTGGATTTGAAATTACCCATATCGGCTTTGAGGCTATCGTTGTAATAGGACCATAAGTCAACAGACTTAGGGAAATATTCCATGGCACTGCATAGATATATTATTCCATCAGTGGATACATATTTCATATATCCTTTCAAGGAAGGTACGTGTGCAAACCCATTTTCTTTTAACTTGATTGACATGTTTATGTCAGGATTCTCCCCAAACTGAAGATACCTGTAGTTTTTTACGATCGCATTACCAATTATGAATGAACTGTTGCTCTGCTCTGTTTTTATTACTGAAAAATTGTTTTCTTCATTTAATTGAAAAAAATTTGTTCTCTGAAACTCTATATACGAATCTTTTCCCTTTAAAACCGTCTTATGCTCCATATTTCGCATTATAAGTTTAGCAAAATTCTCAAAATAGAATGCGTCATAAACGTTGACCCCGGTACCGTTCTCCTCGAAGAAGCTTATTCTGCCAGAGAATTCATCTTTGGAAAAGAACAGCGGAACATAATACATTGAATCCGATACACCCTTAACTTTGAATATTGCTAGGACAAAATCTTCTATCTGAAAAGAATCAATTATTTCCAGGCCTGCAGTTAAACCAGCTTTGTTCCCGTACCATCTTCGCGTCGTTATGTAGTTCAGGAGATCCTCCTTTAAACCTTCCAAATTTTCGATGTAGTCATTCATCTCCATCAAAGTCCATTGAATCGTCAAACGAAGGCACAGTCAAATTCAGCCAGAAAAAGCTTCTAGGATGTAATGTAAAGAAATATGGAAGATCTCCAATCCTAGGGAAATAGGATTTTGTAAATGCTTCAACGGGTTTCAGTCCCTTGTATTCAGAAAGATCGATTTCCACATATGTGTGTCTCCTTGAAAGATTAAATATGCAAAGCATACGCTGGTCCTTATACTTCCTTATATAAACTAAAACTCTCTTATTCTTCTGGCTGATAAACTGTATATCGCCACGGCCAAGCAGTTCACGATAGTCCTTCCTGACGCCAATTATCTTTTTCATCCAGTTAAGAAGTGAGGAAGAAATTCTACTTTCGCCCTCAACATTCACGCTCTCGTAACTGAAATTAGGGTTCGTTATTACTGGGCTGTAAAGCTGTTCTGCATCCGCGTAAGAGAAACCTGCGTTCCTATCATATGACCACTGCATGGGCGTCCTTACACCATTTCTGTCTCCGAGGTAAATGTTATCACCCATACCTATCTCGTCACCATAATATATTATAGGCGTCCCAGGAAGTGAAAATATCAAAGCGTTAACAAGCTCGATGGTGCTCCTATCGTTATCGAGTAAAGGTGCCAGACGCCTCCTTATACCGATATTGAGTTTCATCTTGGGTATTTTCACGTATTCCTTATACATTATATCCCGCTCTTCGTCCGTCACCATTTCAAGTGTAAGTTCATCGTGATTCCTCAGGAAGATGCACCAGTCACAATTCTCTGGAATTCCCTTAGTTTGTTCAATTATGTCTATTATTGGAAAACCATCTCTCTTTGCAAGGGCAACAAATATACGGGGCATTAAGGGGAAATTGAAAGCCATGTGAAATTCATCACCGTTTCCAAAGTACTTTTTAGTTTCCGTCGGCCACTCATTTGCTTCAGCCAGGAGTATTGTTCCAGGAAATTCTTCATCCATCATTTTCCGTAACTCTTTAAAAAAGTTATGGGTCTCAGGGAGATTTTCACAGTTTGTCCCTTCTCTCTTGAAGAGGAACGGAACCGCATCTGCCCTGAATCCGTCAAGGCCAATCTTCAACCAGAATCTTACAATATTTTTTACCTCGTCCCGAACCTCAGGGTTATCATAATTAAGATCTGGTTGGTGAGAGTAGAACCTGTGAAAGTAATATTGCTGTGTAACGGGTTCATAGGCCCAGTTTGATCTTTCTGAATCAACGAAAATTATTCTGGCCTCACTAAACTTTGTGGGATCATCTGTCCAGATGAACCAGTCCCGTTTCTTTGAATTACGCGAGGATTTTGACTCCTGGAACCACTCATTTTGGTCCGAAACATGATTCAGCACCAGGTCTGCAATGACTCTTATGCCAAGTGAATGCGACTTCTCTATGAAATTCTTGAAATCTTCTAGATTGCCATATTCCGGTTGGATCGAATAGTAATCGGAAATGTCATACCCGTCGTCCCTTAATGGAGACTTATAGAATGGCAATAGCCATATGGCATCGATTCCAAGGTCCTTAAGATAGTCCAGTTTCATGGAGAGACCTCTGAAATCCCCGGTGCCGTCATTTGTGGAATCATAATACCCTTTTACGTGCAGTTCATAAAAAACAGCATCCCTGTACCATAATTTTTCGCCGTTAAGCATCTTATGTTATCACCTTCATTATATGGGCCTGCCTGATTCCGGGTATCAGGCGAACATAGTTGGAATCACCATTCCATGTGTATTCGCTACCATCGAGTAGATCAATAACTTCATACGTTCCCGGATTCATACCTATTTCCCTAAACGGGAGATGTATTACATCGCTCTGAGTCTCGTCAGGATTTAGATTTATAACGATTATCAGCACATTTTTAAGATCACGGGTATAACGTACGTAAGAGAGAATATTGTGATTGTCGTTTTGACAGAATCTCAAGTTTCCAAAGTTTTGAAGTGCTTCGTTTTCCCTTCGGATTAAGTTTAACCTGCCTATGACATCGCGAATATTGCCAGGGGCATTCCAGTCTCTCATCCTTATTTCATACTTTTCTGAGTTCAGATATTCCTCAGAATCTCCCAACGGTTGATTTTCGCACAATTCAAATCCACTGTAAACCCCCCATAACGGAGAAAGCGTTGATGCCAGAGCGGACCTGATAATGAAGGCATTGCGATTCTTTCCAGAGAGAGACCGCGGGAGTATGTCTGGAGTGTTTGTGAATAACATAGGCCTGAAGAACTGTTTAATCTCATCAGAATAAAGTTCATTGAAATAGTCACGAATCTCATAGTCATAATTTCTCCATGTAAAATATGTGTATGACATAGAGAAACCTATTTTTCCAAGCCAGTACATTACAGGTTTTCTGGTAAAGGCCTCTGATAGAAAGAGTGTTTCTGGGTATTCCTCCTTAATCTCGTTGATGAGGTAATCCCAAAAATCAAATGGCTTCGTATGCGGATTATCGATCCTAAAAATCCTGATACCTTTACCGATCCAGAAGGTTACTACCCTCTTCAGTTCTTTATAGAGGTTGTTTTTATCCTGTGTTCCAAAATCTATAGGGTAAATGTCGAAATACTTTTTTGGTGGGTTTTCTGCGTACTTGATTTTCCCATCCGGTCCATGCGCGAACCATTCCGGATGCTTCTTTACATAAGGATGATCTGGTGAGCACTGAAAAGCCATATCCATGGCGATCTCAATATCTCTTCCCTTTGCTTCGGAGATAAGATGTTCAAAATCCCCTAGGTTGCCTAACTCGCTATTAATGCTCATGTGCCCACCATCGGAGTTCCCGATTGCCCATGGACTCCCCACGTCTCCTCTGTCGGCGTACCTGGCTCCATTCTTTCCGCGCCTGTTTGTCGTGCCAACGGGATGAATAGGTGTGAGATAGAGAACGTCGAATCCCATTCTCTTTATGTCATCGAGTCTTCCTTCCACATCCTTGAATGTTCCGGAAACGCTGTTAGATTTTCCCTGTGATCTTGGAAAGAGTTCATACCATGCAGAAAATGTTGCCTTTTTTCTATCACAAAATACCCTGAGAACCTTATATGTGGAAAGTTCCTTTTTTTCCTGATATTTCAATGCAATTGCTTGCAAGACCCTGTCATTGAGAACACTTAGAACCTCATAAACACCCATATTCCTAGTGCCATCAATGACGTGCGAGAGAAATTGTTTTTCATTATTGTCTCCTTGTTTTCGAGCTGATTCCAAGAGAGAAAAAATTCGAGAGATATCAGTTTCCACCGGTTCTCCTGCTTTATACCATGATTCAGCGTCCTTGAGTAACGTGAAGTACGAATCCAAATATGCCTCTATTGTGTATTCATACATCCCTATACGTTCCAGAGTGAATGAACCATGCCACCTGTCATTTCCAAGAGAATCCATGGGAATTACAGTCCATTCATTTTCGCCACTTTTCCTGTACTTTAAAAATGCGGCAATTGTTTCGTGTCCACCTTTGTACACATCAGCGTACACGTCAAACTTATCTCCTAGTGTTCCTTTGGAGTAGAATGAGCCACAGTTGATCTCCGGATACACATTCTCAATTGCAATGTTATTTGTCATTTTTACACCTGAAAAATAAACCCGCGAGTGGTGGGAGCGTTATTTCGATTGAAAATTTTCTATTATGGAAGGGACGTGATGATGAATGAACTTCACCGTTATGAATACCTGTCCCGCCATATCGCATAAGATCCGAGTTGAATAATTCTCCATAGTATGAGTCACGATTTACACCTATACAATAATTTTCTCTCATGACAGGTGTCATGTTAAATATACAAAGTATCTCATCCTCAGGAGATTTTCTCAGAAAACTGATGACTGTATTCTCCTTGTCATTAAAATCGACCCACTCAAAACCATCATGGCTATCATCGTAGTGAAAAGCAGAGTATTCCACATATAACCTATTCAGCTCCCCGACCATCCTGTATAGGTCTTGCCTCTCCCTTTCCTTGAACTCCCTCCATTTGAGTTCGGAGAGGACATTCCACTCAACGGATTGAGCAAATTCATTTCCCATGAACAGCAGTTTCTTTCCTGGATATGAGAACATATAGGACAGGAAAAGCCTGACATTAGAGAGGTTGTTTCCTGGCATTTTCCCGAAGAGGGATTTTTTCCCGTACACCACCTCGTCATGCGAAATTGGCAGTATGTACTTCTCACTGAAAGCATAGGATATTGAAAACGTAAGAGCATTTATCCTGTCTTTTCTGAACAAGGGATCTGTTGCAAAAAAATCCAGCGTATCATGCATCCAGCCCATGTTCCACTTATAGTCAAAACCAAGGCCTCCAAATTCTACGGGAGAAGTTACACTGCCATACGAACTGGATTCTTCAGCTATCGTTACATTACTTGGAAAATATGTATGTAGCTGTTTATTGAGTTCCTGTAGGAACGAAACTGCTTCTAAATTAATATTCCCTCCATACTTATTCGGAATCCACTCTTTTCGACTGAAATCAAGGTACAGCATCGAAGTCACAGCATCAACTCGTATCCCGTCAACATGATAAAAGTCGAACCAGAAGAGCGCGCTTGAAATGAGAAAATTTCTGACTTCATTCTTTCCAAAGTCAAATACATTGGTCCCCCAATCCGGTGTTCTTCCCTTGCGAGGATCGGAATAATCGTAAAGGTGAGTGCCATCGTACATGGAGAGGCCAAATTCGTCATCCGGGAAATGGGCAGGGACCCAGTCAAGAATTATGCCTATGCCATTTTCATGAAGTTTGTTGACCAGATACATGAAATCATCAGGTGTCCCGTACCTTGCAGTGGGTGCAAAATAATTTAGTGTTTGATACCCCCAGGAGATATCAAGCGGGTGCTCCATAACGGGCAGAAATTCTACAAAGTTAAAACCAGCTTCTTCCAGATACACAACCAGAAGATCGGCGATATCACGATAATTCATGAAACCGCCATTTTTGCGATGCCACGATCCGAGATGAATCTCGTAGATCGACATAGGTCTATGTAAACTATTCATAGGTTTGCCTTCGATCCATTCGCTGTCGGTCCAGACGAAATGAAGGTTTACAACTATGGATGCTGTCCGAGGTCTAGGTTCAGTGAAAAATGCATACGGATCGGTTCGTACATTGACCTTTCCAGATGAAGTTTTTATGGCATACTTATAATATTCATTTTCGCCTATGTTGGGCACAAAGAGTTCCCAGATACCAGAAGATTTTACATTTGTCATCGGATTCATTCCAACCGTCCAGTGATTGAAGTTACCGATAACAGAAACTGCTATCCCACTCGGTGCCCATACTATGAATCTCACACCGGGTACTCCATTTTCAGTTATTAGATGCGCCCCGAATGTTGTGTATCCTTTGAAGAGTCTTCCCTCTTTGTAAAGGAATATGTCGTACTCCGTCAACGATGTGCCAAAATTATATGGATCATGAATTTCATGGACGAACTTGCTTGAGTCCTCGTAAAGGATCTTATACTCCCTGTGATTCTTTGATGTTTCAAACGTAAAAATTCCGTTTCCCAAGCTATTCATAGGCTGTTTTTCAGACCCGATTTTGATCCATGCATTTTTCGCAATAGGGAGATAAGCTCGAATCACATATCCTCCGTTGAACGGATGCAAGCCCAGGGTTTCAAGTGGGGAAGGGTCTGTGAAATTTACAATGTCTTGAAGCTGTGATTCTTGCATGATGTTACTCTAATACCTAATGATAAATAAATAATACTGCAGTCATATAGCTTTGGCTCAGCTTGAACTATATAATTAACATAATCCTGATTGTTGCGAGTGTCCTGATTTCTGTTTTAACCTTGATGAATAATCCAGGCAGATTTCTTGTCGCGTATCTATTGGCGTGGGTATTTTCCATTGCTATTACCCTGTTCACTGGAAATGCAGAGCCCGTATTATCCATTGTACTGATGATCGTTACAATAAAATACATGTACACTAAGCTTTCATTATATTTTGGTATCGCTATACTTTCGTACCTATTGGCCATTTTTATCTTAACGAAGGATCACCAGATATGGCCTTTATTAGATCTTTCTATAGGCCTCGGAATTATGCTTGGTCTCGTTTCTGACAAGGAGAGCATGGCGTGGGTAATGAGAAACACTGTCAGCAAGGGAAGAAACCCCTCAAGGGAAATAACTAGGGACCTTGTGCAAGTAGGGGGCGGTATTGCCTTGATAATTCTCTTATTGCTGTTTGGGCCGGCAAAGACCAGGATAGCATACACCGTTGCCCTCGTGGTCCTACTACTAATAGGCGCTTATGTTTCAATGAACAGGGATAAAGCCTTTTCATCCAAGATTTATGGGCTGGAAAGAAATGGAGTACCTTTGGGAATAGGCGCAATATGGTTTGGTTGCGGGATAATGCTCGCTTATGCCATCATAAATTCAATTAATATTATCATTCTAATACTCATAGCCGTTACGATTTGTGATCCACTTGCTACAATTATTGGTATGCGAATCAAATCACCAAGAATATTCTATAACAAAAAGAAATCTATTGCCGGGACTCTTTCGTTTCTTGTTGTTGCAGGATTTTTCGGGTTTATCTTACTAAACTGGTCAGGATTGTTTTTAGGAGTTCTCGCGGCTTTTGTTGAGAGTTTGCCCTATGAAGCATTTGACGACAATTTCATGATACCGGTTGTGTTGAGCATTATCTCTTTTTTCATTTTTTAATCTGGAAATAGGAAATCTCCCTGCCGTAACCCGTCTCCCTAAATCCAAGGTTAAAGTAAAGGAATCTTGCGGGGTTGTTTAACGAGACCCAGAGAATCACGGAATCAAAGTTCATTTCTTTAAGTTTGTCCAGGGACTTGGATAGAATTTCTTTTCCTAGGCCTTTTTTTCTATTATTTTTATCAACAAATATATCGGCTATCAGGGCACGTCTGCTTGAACCGTTCTTATTTTCAGTCTCGACGCTTATTATTCCAGCGATAATCTTTTCACCCTCCTTCAGAACAAAACTCGCTTCGGGGATTAATTTTCCTATTTCCCCTTCCAGAATACGAGCAGTGGAGGGTATTCGCTCATTTCTTGTGGATGGAAAAAGAAGAACGTCATCTTCACCGCTATATGCGTCAAATTGTGCATCGGAATATGAGGCAGGTGTGACGGAAAATATTTCGTTGAATTCGCGTGAAAAATTTTCGGCATGCGTTGGAAAGTAATCTTTTAAACCAAGTTCAAGTCGGATTCTTTCCATTTTGAAGAAACCGTGCTCGCCCAAAAGATTTGAAATAGTTTCGGTGCCATTGTAAATGTCCCCTATTACTACGGACTTATCCTCCTTTCTTGCTTCGCTCTCGATCCATGTTAAAAGGTTCTCTGCACGTGCAGCGTCAACGTAACTCTCATCTTCAAAGCCTAAGACTGCGTAAAGTCTGTCAATAAAACCAGAATAATCAATCATGAATGAATAACAAATTACACTTTTTCCATTTGTAATAACTCTTGATTTAATCTTATTCTCATTTAGAAGAGATATTATTTGGCTGTAAGCTTGCCTGATGTTGTTTTCTGGATATTTTTCCTCTAATTTGTTGATCTGTTTATCGAGTATACCATTCCAATCCAGTTTAACGTTATTCAATTCCATGATCCATGATATCTATGAAAATTAATTATTTTCTGCTAACTTGTTGCTCTACAAAATCACAACCTTAATTCATGTATTTAAATATAAACATAACCTGTTATCCATTATCTTAATTAATTGTCTATGCCTTAACCTCCCATGGATAGCAATGCTTCTCGGACTGCTAAATTTGATGAGTTGGCAATAGTCTATTCAGAATACTATAAAGGAAAAATACAGACTATCCCGAAGGTTCCGGTTAGGCATCTCAGCGACTTCTCTTTTTGGTACACCCCGGGAGTTGCGGCGGTCTCTCTTAAAATTGCAAAAGAAATAGATCTTTCTTTTGAAATGACAGGCAAATGGAATAATGTTGCGATTATAACTGACGGAACAAGGGTACTGGGAATTGGAAATGTTGGGCCTGAAGCATCTCTTCCGGTTATGGAGGGAAAAGCCCTAATATTCAATTTTCTTGGGGGAGTTAATGCCACGCCTGTGCCGATTCGCGTTCACAGTAAAGATGAATTTATTGCAACGGCAAAGGCGCTCGAGCCTTCGTTTGGTGGCTTTAATCTTGAGGATATAGAATCCCCAAAGTGCTTTTTCATTCTTGAAGAGCTTCAAAAATCATTATCTATTCCTACGTGGCATGATGATCAGCTTGGAACCGCATGCATAAGTCTTGCTGGGTTGTTCAACAGCCTTAAGCTAACAAATAGAAAGATCGAGGAAGCAAAGATTATTCTAATGGGCTCCGGAGCGGCGAACATCGCAACGGCATTTTTATTATTTGCAGCAGGTGCAAAACCTGGAAACATTTTAATGACGGATTCGCATGGTATACTGGAACCGGAAAGGAGCGACATGGATAAGTTAATGCTTAATAATCCATGGAAGTACCAGTTAGCTATTAAGACGAATTCTGAAAGATTAAAAGGGCCTGAAGAATATGCATTCAAGGGCGCAGATGTAGTGATTGCAGCATCAAAGCCCGGTCCAGGAACAATCAAACCTGAGTGGATAAGATCAATGAACACCGATGCTATAGTTTTTGCTCTGGCAAACCCTAATCCGGAGATCTGGCCGGATGACGCCCTGGCTAATGGTGCCAAGATCGTGGCAACCGGCAGAAGTGATTTTCATAATCAGGTAAATAACAGTTTGGTGTTTCCGGGCGTCTTCAGGGGTATACTTGATGCCCGGTCCAGAGGCGTGAATTTCGATGTAATGGTTTCGGCCTCAAAAGAAATCGCCGACTTCGTAAAGGAACCTTCTCCTGAAAAGATTGTTCCTTCTATGGACGAATGGGAACTTTATCCTACTGTCGCCTCAGCAGTCGCATATAAGACTGTAGAACTAGGTCTCGCAAGGAAAATAGACAGTAGAGAAGGGTTCAGAAAAACCGCTTCGGAAATTATTGAGACAAACAGGAAATTATACTTGAAGGTCCTTGATGATAAATTAATCAAGGATTTACCTGGAGGAGGAAAATAAATTGAAAAACAGTTTTGAAATAAGAAGGCTCGAAAGGAGTGATTTTGAACAAGCCACAGATCTATTATTGCGCCAGAAGAGGATAAATGGAGAATTTGATTCCGCGTTTCTGACATCGGATAAAGCCAAAGAAGACGTTATTAAGCACCTGGAATCAAAAGTTGAAAAACATGATGAACATATCGCTCTTGTTGCCACGTCTTCAAAAAAGGTCGTAGGCATCATATGTGTCGATATAATGAAGAGAATGTACTACACGCCAGACAAAGAAGCAAGAATAACAGATTTTTACGTAATGCCAGAGTTCAGGAGAAAAGACGTTGCCAGAACCATTTACAATAAACTAGTCCAGATGCTAAAAGAGTACCACGTAAACCTTGTTTCAGCGGAATTCCCTTCCCGAAATCCAATGGCTCTTGCTTTCTATGAAAGCTTGGGTTTCAGAGAAATGATTAGTACCTATGGTAAGCTAATCAGCGAAGACTAGAATCAATTTATCACGTCTAGTGTATAAGTGCGCTTATCGACATAGTTTACTTCATTTCTCCAATATGATTTAACATTCTATCCTGTGTTAGTATCGATTCTATTGCATAACCTCAGAGACTATTTTAACTGGACCTTCCGTATCCAAAAAGATATTACTGAAGGTCCTATGCAGTTTCTGGAACTACAAATTATCTGATGTGGAGATGCTAGCAAATCTGTTAAAGGTAATTTGCAGATTAATATATCTGCACAAGATATAGTTGCGGACAGGAATAAACCATGGCCAACGATAAAATTCAAAACCACGAAAGTTTGATTAGAAAAGAGATGGATAAACTAAAAGAAGAAGATCTATCAGATCATGCTCCACTAATCTCTAGGTCAGTTGTGACGAAGTTAGTGGAGTTACTATCGAAATCGGAAGATATGGAAATATCCCTTAGCGCTGACAATTTCAATTACACTATTCAATTTGTTGAATTTGTGGAACCTTTGCAGGACGGGAATGATGGTGTATTTGATGATTTACCCTCGTTGGACGAAATTGACAATATTTCCTCCTTTCATGTCTTAGTCTCGGAAAATAATGAGAAAAAGATGACAGATGTTGAATTCAGAAACAATGTTGTTGAGTGCACTCCTGCGAGAATGAAAAAATTTCTCCTAAGACTCCAGTTGGCGATAACAAACGCAATCCAATAATCAATAAACTCAGTCGCAAGCTAACGCAAAAATGAAAACCAATAAACAACATTTTACAAGGGATATATTGCTGATTGGGTCAACAAAGCGCTAGAAAATCAATTTTGCTGTTTTGATAACAACGAACAGAACGGCACGGAAAATCGAAACAGAATCATTGATGATGTGGAATATAAAAATTAAAGCGGGCCCACCGGGATTCGAACCCGAATTATAGGCTCCGGAGGCCTATGTGATGATCCATTACACTATGGGCCCTAACTCTTGTATCCTATCTCTCTAAGTAGTTTTATCCTTTTGCTTCTCTGCGTGGCATCTTCTATACCCAAGGGAGAGTAGCCATCGATTACTCCGAGGATCCCACATCCCCTCTCGATTTCCGCAAGGATTACATCCACTGGATTGCTTGTTGCAGCAAATATTCTTCCAACTTCCTGACAATTCTTGATCGCATCAAGAATACTGATGGGAAATGCGTTTTTCAATATAATTAAGAAGGTATGTCCTGCAGATAATTTTTTAAGATTCTCCAAAGCCACCTCTATTAAGTGGCGATCGTTGCCCTCGAATCTGAGGAGTCTATCGCCAGAAGCTTCCGAAAATGCTAGAGCGTATTTTGCCTGTGGGACGTATGTTTTAATGATTTCATTTAAATCCTCAACGGTCTTTATGAAATGAGAATATCCGAGTATTATGTTGGAATCTTCCGGTACTTCTAAACTCACTGCCTTAATTTTCGTTTCCATACTCAGAGAATATGAAGATTAAGATTAAGTTTACTTCTGAGTAAGGATGCCGTGCAAAATTAAATAACGGTTATGCATATCATTTTCGTGGAGTTTTACGAGCTTATAGCTTCCGAGATAAACAGCTCGGAATTGATCGATAGCAGTACACTGCAAAAACGGAAACTGGAGCTTTCAAGGGAATTGGGTCTTGATCACGTTCCGAGTAATTCCGAGATACTTGCTTCCGGATTGATTGATAAAGATAAAAGAGAAACTTTGAGAATTAAGCCAACTAGAACTATGTCCGGTGTGGCAGTGGTAGCGGCGATGACATCACCTGAAAGATGCCCTCATGGCAAATGTATTTTCTGTCCGGGTGGGGTAGACAATAATTCTCCACAATCTTATACCGGGTATGAACCGTCTGCCTTGCGCGGGAGAGCCAACAATTATGATCCCTATAACATAGTTTTTAACCGATTAAAGCAACTGGAAACTATTGGCCACGATACTAGTAAGGTTGATCTTATCATAATGGGCGGTACTTTCACTGCCCGAAACCTTGATTACCAAACTATGTTTGTTAAGGGTTCTATTGATGCTATGAATAAATTCATTTCACCCAGTCTTGAGTATTCTATAGCAAGTAACGAAACGGCCTCCAGAAGATGTATCGGCCTCACAGTAGAAACAAAACCTGATTGGTTTTTTGAAAGAGAGATTGATTTTTCACTCTCCTACGGTACTACAAAGGTAGAGCTTGGAGTACAGATTCTCAGTGATAAGATACTTAGGGAAAATGGAAGGGGGCATGGCATTCAGGAAATCATAAGGTCTTCTGCCCTCTCCAGAGACGCTGGTCTTAAGATAGTCTATCATCTCATGCCAGGAATGTATGGTTCTAGTCCGAACGAAGATAGACGAAGTTTTGACCTGATGGTGTCCGATCCAGATTATAAGCCTGACATGCTTAAAATATACCCCACACTCGTGGTCAAAGGCACATCTTTATACAGGCTGTGGAAGCTGGGCAGGTATACTCCACTTGATACTGAAGAGACTGTGGATCTTATCGCATATTTCATGAAAAATATGCCACCTTGGATACGCGTACAGAGAATGCAACGTGATATCCCTGTGAAATTTATAGAAGCAGGCGTAAAGCGAAGTGACCTAAGAAATCTCGTTATGGACAGATTGAGGGAAGAGGGAATAAAGACTTGGGAAATAAGGACCAGGGAGATTGGACACAAGAGATCTATGGTGAAATACATGCAAATCACTAGGCATGATTATGAGGCTTCAAATGGAAAGGAGATATTTCTTTCCATCGAGGACGAGGAACACATTTACGGTTATCTTCGGTTAAGAATACCAAGCGAGAATGCACACAGACAGGAGGTCCGCGACAGCTCAATCGTGAGGGAAATTAAGGTACTTGGCGACGTGGTTCCAATAGGACTTCACGAAGAGGAGCAATGGCAACATCACGGTTTTGGAACTAACCTAATGAAAGAAGCCGAAAGGATTTCAAGGGAGGAATTTGGTAGAATGAGAGTTTTGGTAATAAGCGGAATTGGAGCTCGCGAGTACTTCAGAAAACTCGGTTATGAACGACTAGGTCCGTACATGGCAAAAGACGTGCCAGAATTAATGTAAAATCATTGAATTTCTGCCAAGCCATTCTGAATTATGAGGTAACCTCAAGTCCCTAGGGTCTGAAAAGAATTCCAAAAATCGGGCAGGATGTTTCTACGGTTTCAGGTTTTCGGATTTCCTCGAATGCCGAACATTTACCTTCTTTTGCATTATATTCCTTTTATTGCTAGAACATGCCCAAATTTGGTTTTCAAGGAGGCATTTACACATTTTTAAATATACGTGTCGCATTAATGCGAGAAACCGATGATTGTAGCCTACCTCGCATTGGGCCTTATAGTATTTGGCCTTGTAATATACCTTCTCTATGCAATAATCGGAGCTGAGAAATTTTGACTAATTTAGACGTAAGTAGTAATGGTTCCTTTTGGAGCATGTTTTTCCTTCAAAACCGTTTGGTTTCTGGCGCCATAATAATCATAATTTACATACTAATAATGCTGATTTTTGCGTATCTGATTTCTGGCTACATAAGCAGCATATATCTTGATCGGAAGAATTCAGCTGACAGGATACTTAGGCCCATTTTACTCTTCGCTGAGAAACTATTTGGAGAGGATTCATCCAAAAAAATGAAGTTGAAAGAGTATTTCCTTACTCTAATCTTGTTCAACGCCTCTGCCGGTATTATAGCGTTCCTCTTTCTCTATTTTCAGAATAAAATTCCATTTTTCGGCTCTTATTATCAATATAGCCCTTCACTGGTGTTCAATACAGTAACCAGCTTTTTAACGAACACAGATCTGCAAAATTATTCAAATCCATTACATCTTTCCTATTTCTCGACAACATTTGTTCTCACAGGCCTGATGTTTCTCAGTGCTGGGACAGGATTTGCCGCGTCGAAAGCGTTTATTCATGGCATCAAGAATGATGACGGCTACCTTGGGAACTTCTATCATGATTTCCTTGTTGCCATAATATATCTGATTTTCCCCTTGACACTCATTGTTACTATAATTCTGCTTCCACTTGGAGTACCTCAGACAATGCAGTCCTACGTTATTGTACATCCTATTCTTTCCAACTCTATTTTCAGGGTTCCGCTTGGGCCCGTAGCCACATGGGAAGCAATAAAGAATATAGGTACAAACGGTGGAGGATTTTATGGAGCGAATGCTGCATCACCGTTCGAAAATCCTAATTGGATATCAAACCTGGTTGAATTCGTAAGTTTCACGATTATCCCCCTAGGATCGTTGATGTCCCTTCGTTATATATTTAACGACAAAAGATTCGTGAATATGTTAATCGGTGTATTGCTGGGAATATTCCTTTTCACGACGTTCATGACATTCTTCGGCGAGTATGTTGGCATTCCTCAATTATCCATGATGGGAATAATTTATAACGGAAACATGATAGGCAAAGAGACTGCTATAGGTCTTTCCCAGAGTTCGATCTTTTCAACTGGGGCTGTATTCACTTCTACAGGTGCCGCGGCAACGCAACTACTTACTTTCACACCCGCAGGTATCCTAGGTGTGCTTGGGAACCTTATTTTGAATGACCCACTCGGGGGCGTTGGCACGGGGGTTCTTAATATATTCATGTATGTTATTTTCGCCATCTTTATAACAGCCTTGATGGTGGGAAAACTTCCTGAACTAATGAGTTTGAAAATCGGATCAAAGGAAATAAAGTACTCCACACTATCGCTGGTTACTCATCCTCTCCTGATTCTCATACCGTTTGGCGTCACAATTTTCTTTCTTCCGCATATCCTTGCACCGTTTACTAATCCAAGATCAGATATCATAACGGAGATATTCTATGAATTCGCTTCAGCGGCTTCTAACAATGGCTCTGCAATGGGTGGATTCACAGTTAACCAGCCGTATTTGAATTATGTTGAAGGAGTGATTATGTTACTTGGGAGGTACCTTCTGATGTTTTTCCAGCTTGCTGTTGCACAGTCATTCGCATATAAGATTCCAAAGGTACAGTTGGGTAGATCAATAGATACTGGATCGTTCACTTTTGGGCTCATGCTTTTCTCCACGATGATCCTACTTGGAGTGCTCTCCTTCTTTCCTATACTTGCTGTCGGACCATTTGAGGCTTGGGGACGCGCTTTCGGCCTCTTCATAGGAGTGGTATAATGAAGATCAAAATTACAGAAATAATGCTGGATTCATTGAAAGATTTTGACCCAAGATTCCTCAGGCATAATCCCGTAATGCTCGTTACAGAATTTGCCTTCATAATTTCAGTTATTGCTGCAATTGTTCCTGGCTATTTCGATCTGCCTGTCACACTCGCTTACAGAGAATTCTATATTGCAGTCATAGTATTGCTATTCCTTACAGTCTTTGCCTCAAATGTAAGCACTGCAATTTCTGAGGGGAAAAGCAAAGCGATCACAGATTCCTTGAAAGCGTTGAAGAGAAATGTTCCAGCTAAAAAGGTTGATGGAAAGAAGATCGTTGAAGTTAATTCCTCAGATTTGAAGAAAGGCGATGTAGTAATTGTTGAGGCGAATGACGTAATTCCTACAGATGGAGAGGTAATTGATGGAACAGGTTATGTTAATGAATCCAGCGTAACGGGCGAATCCAGGCCGGTCAGAAAAATCCTCGGGGACAGCGTGACTGGATCGACTGTTCTCCTCACTGATAGAATTAAAGTTCTTGTTACAGCGAATGAAGGTGAAACCTTCTTGGATCAGATGATTTCAATAGTCCAGACAGCAGAAAGGGAAAAGACGCCGAATGAAATTTCACTGCAGGTTTTGCTCTCGGGAATTACACTTATATTTCTGATTGTCACCGTTGCACTCTTTGCGGTTTCAGGTTTTGCTGGAGTAAAACCCGATCTGATAATATTAATAGTTCTTTTAGTTGCATTAATACCTACTACAATAGGTGGCCTTATACCGGCTATTGGAATTTCAGCAATAAACAAGATATCTTCGCACAATATAATTGCAAAAAGTGGAAAAGCAGTAGAAAATGCAGGAGACATAGATACTATAATCCTTGACAAAACCGGAACTGTGACGGTTGGAGAGAGAGGCGCAGTAAAATTCTATCCAAATCAGGGTATAGACTACAAGAAATTCGTAAAATATTGTGCTATGGCTTCGATTCAGGATCGAACGAAGGAGGGTATGTCCATAGTTAAACTTTCAGAGAAAGAAGGGATAAAGCTGAGCGAATCTAATCTGAAATCGTTCAAATTCATTCCATTCTCGTCTGATACAAAGTTTAGCGGTATAAGTGGGAATAAAGAGGAAATAATGAAAGGATCATACAACGCGCTTAAGAGCCTATATGATCTGTCCGATAAATATATAGACAGCATATGCAAGGACATATCCCTGAGGGGAAGCACTGCACTTACCGTTACCAGGAACAAGAAGTTCATTGGCGTTATAGAGCTCTCAGATATACTCAAGCCTGGGATAAGACAGAGGCTTGAAAGATTAAAAAGCATGAATATTAAACCTATAATGTGCACAGGTGATGACGAGATTACTGCAAAGTATATATGCAGCCAGATAGGAATAACGGATTACATAGCAAACAGTAAGCCCATGGACAAATACAACGTAGTCGTTAAAGAAAAAGAACAGCAAAGGATGGTCGCTATGGTTGGTGACGGAACGAATGATGCACCTGCACTGGCTAAAGCTGACGTTGGAATGGCAATGAACAGCGGAACAGCGGCTGCGAAAGAGGCAGCAAACATGGTTGATTTAGAAAATGATCCAACAAAGCTTATGGATGTAATTTTCCTTGGAAAGCAGATTCTCATTACTCGTGGTTCCCTAACAACGTTCAGTATTGCGAATGACCTGTCTAAATATTTTGTTATAGTCCCTGCAATTTTTGCTGCCTTCTCATCGCTGGATTTCCTGAATCTGCTTGACCTCACGAATCCTATTGTTGCTATAACTTCTGCTTTAATTTTTAACACAGTAATTCTCATTGCCCTGATCCCTCTTGCTCTGAGGGGGGTCAGGTATAAACCATCGTCCGTGAATGAACTCTTAAGAAGGAACGTACTTATTTACGGTCTTGGCGGTGTGATTCTGCCGTTCATAGCTATCAAAGTGATATATATGATTCTAATTGCTGGTGGGGTGGTATGGTGAAAATTAAAGCCTTCATAAAACCTATTGTTTTGGCACTTGTTGTTCTCTTTGTGATGGGTTTTGCTTATCCAACTGTAATGTCTATAATAACTGAAAAAGCCTTGCCAAACCAATCGACCGGAAGCCCTATAAAGATAGGCGGGAAAATATATGGTTCATATCTTCTAGCCGAAGCCTTTAACAGCTCGATCTTCTTTCAACCGAGACCATCGGCAATATCATACAACTTAAGCCAAACAGGTGGTGGAAGTTGTTCCCTCGACAGCAGTGCGATGCTGAACCTCACGGAGAAATATATAAAGGAATTTGAGCACGAAAATCCGGGCATTAACTCGTCTCAGATACCGGAAGAGATGGTATCCTTTTCCGGATCAGGTCTGGATCCCGACATACCGCTACAGGGAGCAATTGACCAGGTGAACAGAATATCTGTATCCATACATAATCTTCTTGAAAATAAAAGCCTGAATATCGGGGTGAAAAACATAACTAGCCTCTTGATGAACAAAATTAACGAGGACAAGAAACAGAATTTTCCATTCTTTGGTTCATATTATGTAAACACTGTGTTTCTTAATTTTGCCATAATCGACTACCTGATGAACCTTAAAGCGCTTCCTTCAAACTACCTAGATTAGAAACACTTTCCCATTAATGAATGGAATCTTATGATAGAATTGAAGAAATCTAAGTCGAATTTCTACAAGCCACCTGCGAAATCATGCTTCACTTCTTGTATGCTATGATGTCCTGATCGGTTCCCTTGATCAAACTCTTCAAGAGTGAACTGTATCGTATTCTGTGGTTTCCGGTTTCTTTAATTCCGATAGCAATTGCATCGACACTGTTTTCTTTCGTTATGTTCAAAAGCTCTTCCGAAAGATTAGGGCTCCTGTGAGATCTCACAATACTGATTCCTTCCCCAAATTTTGATATAAGTTCTCCTATGTTGTCGATCAATGATGCGAATTTCTGAGAAGGTTTCTCATCATAATCTCTGAGGTCCGCTAAAATTAACTTGCAACCAAGGGCTTTCTTAACATTAAGCGCAAAGATTATGGAATCTTTTTCTACGAGTTGTTCTGAAAGAGGGACGAGAATTGCCCTATACTTTGATGCTTCCTTGTTTGTGTTTATCAGACCAACTGGAACCTCAGAGTGCTTCAAAACATAATCACCAATGTTCCCAAAAATAGAAGCTGAAAACATGGATCTTTTGAATGTCGCTATTAGAAGCAGGTCGTATCCCCGAGATTTTGCTTCTTCTACAATACCAAATTTAACTGCCTTTGAAGTGCGAACCTTTGGTACAACCTTAACATCATTTTCGAGCCCATCCTTGTAAGCGCTCACGACTACTGATATCTTTTCGCTCCATGTTATTTCCCTGATCTCTTCTTTGACAGTAAGAGCAGTTATTTCACTGCCAAAAGCCTTTGAGAGTGAAAAAGCAAGGTTCAAAACAACTGTCGACGTACTTCCTTTTGCCATGGGAACCAAAATTTTTTCAACTTTAAAATGGTGAACTTTAGATGACTGGATCATGAAATATTCATGCCATCTTTGTTAAATAATTTTTCTAATATAGAACCATTAATGGAAATAGGATAAATTATTGGCTGGTAAAATATAATACGCCTTTCGATTTTTCCGGCATGTGAGAATAAAGGCAAAATGGGATTGTATTGTTATATACTATCACGGGGTATTGGGCAATTAATAATATTTATCTATAAATTAGACGTACCTTATCTGTGAACTGCCTGAAAATTAAACGCCATGAAATTTATGGGATTCCTCCCAACGAGACGCTTGCTACGATTCCATGGGAGGATGCTATGTTAATTGATTATGATGCGATAATCAGCGGAAAACCCGATCTGAAGTTGTATGATTCGATCTCAAAGTTTTTGGAAATTGTGGTTTTTAATCTTTCATACAGGGTTGATGATGTGATAGATTCGATGATATCGGGCGCATCGAAAGTTGTCATTGATCCACAATCCAGCGAAGATACTATTGACAAGCTATTAAACATATCAGGCGATATCGTGCTTCCTGCGTCAAGAAGGGATATTGCGTATAACTTCACACACAATGGCGGAAAATATTTTATTTCGAATGGCCCCATCCCGTACGACTTTGAATTGTGCTACAATGTTGGAGTTGCGCTTTCAAGCGAGAAATATGTAGATGTTAAAGATTTCCCTCAGGATCTTATCCATTTCATTTAGTGGCCTGGTTTTCTGACTCGGTAGATGGTTTCTTCTCGTATCCGATTACTTTTGGACCCGCTTCCTGTTCCTTAAGAAGTTTCTTGTACTCCTTGTTTACTGAACTCTTAGAAATGTCTTCATATCCCTTGATTTTCCTGCAGTGCCCTCTAACTAATTTCCCATCTTTCCTCCTATATGGAGGCACCCATTCACCGCCATCAGGGCACTTTTCAATATCTATAAGCGTTCTTTCGAGAACTCTCAGGCGATCAGCATTGTGCGGCTCTACTATGATAGGAACTAACTCCTCCCCAACTTTTGGCTTGACCAGAGGACTTGATTCAGTTGAAGCAGAATAGTCCACAGGTTTGGGTGCAGGAGCTGGCTTAACCTCTTCTTTCGCTTCTGAGACTAGTGACGGTACCTTCGCTTCTTCTATGTGTGCTGAAGATGAAGAAACAACAACCATACCACCGACCAAAGCTAGGACACCCCCTACAACGATTCCGAAAGCAGATGTCATTATGCTCGCAAGGGCCAATACTATAATGGTTATCCCAAAAGGAACCTTATGTCTTTTATCATCGGCTAAGAGAACTCCTAGAATTATGATTATTACGCCAACGATCGCGCCTATAATCCCTAACAACCTATAATTCACAGAAAAGTAGTTAAAAGGTTTTACAATATTTGCAAGGGAAGACGGCACATATTTTAAGAAAATGAAAAAAAGTCCACCAAGCAATATGAATCCCCCACCCACAATAACTAAAGTAAGGTCTGCATAACTTTTCTTTACTTCTTCGTCACTCATTAGATGTGTATATCATAAGTATTATATAAATTAAACGGTTTATTTTAGCAATCCACACATCTTGGCACTCTGCAGATTATATGTAAATTGTATAGAATAAAGATAATGTTTTCAAAATTTGTTTAAACATAAGGGATCGATTGAGAACTTCTTAATTAATTAACTATAAATATTTCTATTTGAATGTAATCAGGTTAAGAGAATGAAAGAACAGGAAGATGGAAGTCAAACACTTACCGAGACTGCGTATAGATACATTTTTGATGGAATAACAAACGGCAGATTCAGGGCCGGACAATCCATCAGTCCGGATACGCTATCTAGGAACTTGAACATGAGTAAAACGCCTATAAGGGAGGCACTTCTTCAGTTAGAAGTAGAAAACCTTGTTTTTAGAAATGGCAGGTACTATAATGTCATATATCTTGATGAACAGGAGGTCCTAGAACTCTATCAGCTCAGAAGGATACTAGAATCAGAGGCCGCATATTATGCAGCAAAGAACGTTAACGAACAGGTTGTTAGCGATCTCGATGCGGCTCTAAATGCTATAATTGAGGCTTCAAAAGAGTCCAATCCGGAGCCAATTAAACTGGCAGATCTGAATGGGAAATTCCATTCAATAATCGCAAGGGCATCCGGAAACAGATATATAGTTCAATACACCACTGAAATAAGGCTTAAACTTAAAGTGATAAGAACAACCTTCTTCAGCAGTTACGACCGCAGATTTGATGAAACTAAAGAACACAAGAAAATATTTGATGCTATAAGGCAGGGGAAACCGGATCTTGCAAAGCAGTTGACTATAGATCACATGGATAAAACAATAAAATATGTTAAAGACTATGTCCTGAATAAAATGTACTAGAGTGCTGGAAACCTTTTATTGAATTTCTGTAATCAAGTGTTTTCTTTCTTAAGAGCATTATTACTTTTCTTCTCTATATCTCTTCTTAAGGCTCCTTGGGCTGAACTCCGCGATTATTCTCGAAATATCTGAGATTGTTGTTTCCCTTATCAAAACAGCTACGGAAAAATATACCACGACAGAAAGTACCGCGGTACCTAACAACACAAACACACTTCTTGGAGAAATAAAGTGCTCGACTAGTAATATGGCAGCCACCTCGGATATTACAGGGCCAATGTGCTTTATTATCCTCCAGTTAAATGATATGTGTTCTATCTTAAAAACGTTCAGCCTGTAAAGTGCGGCGGACAGTATACTGGAACTTAGTATGGCAATTGCGGCTCCGGAGGCCCCTTGGGATATCCTTGTTATTCCGAAGATATTCGGCGGAACCAGGATGAGGATAAGTATTATGTTAACAATTATCACTGAAATATCTATCCTTGCAATGATACCGGTTTTTTGCCTGGATTCCAGAACTGACCTGTAAGGAGCATTAATGGCGCTTATGTAAGCGACAATTGAAAGCAATGAGAGCATAAGAAAATATGAGAAGTAAGTCTGTGTGAAAAGGTTTAAAATGTATCCGGACAACAACGCAAAGTATACAACGATTGGAAGGACAAATAGAGATGTCAACCGTTCATACTCAAATATAGAATTCTTATAGTCTTCGATCTTTTTACTCCTTCTGGATATGCTGAGTAAAGGAAGAAAGAACATTGTCAGTGAAGTTGAAAGTGTTATTACAACATTGGCAATCATCTGGCTCGTGTAAAATGCGCCAGTGGCTATGTTTTCCCAGAAAAAATTGATCATTACTTTATCTATGTTCCCGTTAATCACTGCAACAGAAGACACGAACATTAGTGGTATAGCGAGCATTGTGTATGATTTAGCTAGTTCCCGTGACGGCTTTCCTATAGTCCAAGGTCGACCCAGCATCATCAATATACCAAAATAAAGGGCATACGAAATACTGTATGTAATTGATATGTAGAGGGCGGGAGCGTATCCTGCGGTGCTGGTAACGCCATAGCGAATAGCGATAGCAAGGAAGATAAACACTGAGTTTCTGAACGCAGACTCTATAATACCAGGTATAGCCATTCTCCCAGATTTTATTTTTGCCCTGTAGTATGCAGTAGGGAATCCTATGAGACTCTTGAAAAAATAGTATGGAATGAGCGATACAACGATCCAGAATTCTATTGGGTTATCGAAACCTCTATGAAGCACATGTACCCAGAAAAGCAATGAACCAACGACAAGTAAAACAAAGACGGCGCCAAGAATCAACTTAATTCGCAGATAGGTTGCATTACAAGCCCCTACATCTTCACCATTAGATAATTTGATCGTGTGGGCGGTGGAATATCCAAGATCGGAAAACAATGAAAGGATCCCGGTATATCCTATACCGAAAGCGACAAAGCCCCATCCAGCACTAAAACTACCAACTCGCAATATAAATAATAAGCCAAGAAGCCCTAAGATCGCTCCTATTACGTGCTGTATTACGACTATAGGTGAACGAGTAGATAACAATAAAACGGTATTCTAACAAATACAATAACCTTTGTACAACTATCGAAAATTAAAATAAATATAAATAATTTTTATTTTCTCCTGGTCTTTGTCATATATGAAAATACAGCAGCCGCAATCGATACCGCTACTCCAATGTAGAAAGCAATATCAATAGAACTTATGAATGCTGGTGCCAAAACACTTGGAAACCAGTGTATCGCCGAAATTATCGAATAGACATGTCCAACACTGCTAGGAGGGTTGAAGCCTGCAGATAAAAGTATCTCATTAACGGGGTTCTCACCGAGAAAGGCCGAAAATACAGATATCGTTGGAGGTGTCCTCATAAAAGCATTAATTACAGATGTTGGCGCACCAACGCTTTTAAGACTTTTGAAAAACTGTAAAGGCAGAGAGGTCTGAAGCGAGCTGAGTATTATTGCAAAAAATATGCCCGTGCTTGCAGTCATACCAGCATTTCTCAATGTGGAAAGCATGCCGGATGCAGCCCCCCTGGATTGCACCGGGACCGAATTCATTATCAAAGCTGTGTTAGGTGCCGCAAACATACCGTTACCTATTCCCATGACAAAGAGTGCGATCGCAAAATATACGTATGCAAAGTTAAAGGGCAAAAATGAAAGCCCGAGGAAAGCCCCGGCTACAAGAAGCATCCCTAGTGTTGCGAGTAATTTTGGGCCATGCCTATCGGACCATACCCCGGCAAGCGGACCCATTATTAATGTGCCTGCTGTGAGCGGTACCATATAAATGCCGGCCCAAAGTGGAGTTTGTGAGTATGGAATTCCACGGATCAAGGGAAGCCATATACCCTGTAATAGTATTATTAGAACGATCATAACTCCGCCCCTGCCTACTGAATTAAGGAGATTAGCCATATTGCCCGTGGAAAAATCTTTGTTGTGGAATAGGGAGACGTCAAACATTGGCTGCTTGATTCTCTTTTCCGCGAATGGGAAAATTACCAGCAACACAGCGCCAGATAACATGGAACCAATAACAAACGGGCTGGTCCATCCAGTAGGATTACCGTTGTATGGCATGATACCGTACGTGAGACCTATGAGAGCCAGCGTCAGCCCTCCGGCGAAGAGTACGGTTCCAACATAGTCAATCTTCTGCTTTGATAAGCGAGGTGATGTTTCCTTTAGTTTTAACAGGCTCCAGAATGTTCCAAGAAGACCAATTGGAATGCTTACAAGGAACACATACCTCCAATCGTAGACAGACAATATACCTCCAAGAATGAGCCCTATGAATGCCCCGGACATCAGTGAGACCTGGTTTATTCCAAGTGCCTTCCCCCTTTCATTCATCGGAAAAGAATCGGTTATAATGGCCGAGCTGTTTGCAAACAGAAATGCGGCCCCAACACCCTGGACTAACCGAAAAATAACAAGCTCAAGCGCTCCGGCAGTACCTGTTGAGGGAGTTATGAAAAGTAACACAGATCCGAAAGTGAAGATAGCAAACCCCAGAACAAAGAGCTTTACGCGTCCAAATATATCGGAAAGCCTTCCAAAAGTAACTAAGAGGGTGGCAGTTATTATATTGAAACCCATCAAGAGCCAGAGAAGATATACGAAAGAACCTGGAGCAAAAACATCAAGATGTATCCCTTTAAAAATCGCGGGAATGGATATCAGAATAATGGTTGTATTCACCGCAGACATGAATACGCCTATCGTTGTGTTTGACAGCGCCACCCACTTGTACTGCATTTCTGGAGTATAGTAATAATCGATATATTTCTTTACACTAGTCGGAAAAAATTAGTGGTTACTGCTCTCGTCGTCCTTGTTGAAAATGATCTTGAAACTAAGGCCTGCATTTCGCGCAAACTCCCCATCAATATCGTCACGATCGCCGACAACAATCGATCGCGTCAAATCGATATCGTACTTTGAAATGATCTTCTTCAGCATCCCCGTGCGTGGCTTTCTGCAGTCACAATTCTCGTCGGGCCTATGAGGACAAAAAAAGAAATCATCTATTTTACCTCCCATTGCTTCAACCTTTTTCTTCAACTCAGCGTTAAATACCTCCACTTCACGTTCGGAAAAATAACCTCTGTTTATCCCAGATTGATTGGTTACAACTATGACAAGGTAGCCCTTTTTTGAATAATACTTTATCAATTCTACAGCCTTTTTATAGATATGAAGATCTTTTGGGTCATGGCAGTAGGGACAGTCTCTATTAATTGTTCCGTCGCGATCTATCAGCAATGCTGGTCTCTTTTCGGACTTTTGCATGTAGTTTTCCTCAGGATATGGCATCTATTTTTCGGCTAACTGAATTCTCAAGATCAACTCTATGATCTATTTTTATTATTGTCTCAACGCGCTGAAACCCCAGTGATACTATGAACGATTCCGTATTTTCCAATGCATTGAAAAGTTCCTTAACAGAGTTAGCTTCCACAACAGTTGCCATGCTATTCGGGTAACATTTGAGACCGTTTGATCTGAGTGTCTCTATCGCACGCTTGATAACTGGGCCAACTGAAATTCCCTTTCCTATTGGATAAAAAGTTACATCTGCAACTATCATGTCTTGTAATGGAATGATCGCGTAAAACGATTTCGCCCGGTTTGAGATTTGCTCTGTTTTTCCTTTAATGTCCTCAATTTGAAATAGAGGATCCCGCTTGTGATCCGATAGAGGTTTCCCAATTTCATAGACATTCATCTTCTCTAAGGATGCTTCTTGAGCTTACAGCTCTCGCAGTTTCTTCCAAAACCCCTGTAAAGCTTTCCACATGTCTTGCAAACATAGTAAGTGTGGTGAATCTTCCATGACACGTAAACTCCCAAAGCGGCAACAGATGCAAGTACAATGGATGCAAAAAACTGCGTATTCAAAAAGAATGGTGTTCCATGATTACTCTTTGGTGTTAGTTCTACATTTATTGATATTGATGTGCTATTTTTGCTCTGCCCCAACAACCTTACGCCAGTGAAGAGTGTAACATTTAATTTTGTTATTGCAAGATTTTCTTTCCCGAGTGAGAAATAGTAAGTTCCGTTATTCGGCTTAATAATATCATACGAAGTCCCCACTACGCTGTTACCTTCGAACTCAAGTATTCTCAATGTTGTTTTGCCAATTTCAAATGATCCGATTCTAATTATGTGCAGATTCAAGACCATATTATTGCCCGTTATAGAGAAATTACCAGAAATGTGGATTGATAAGTCAGGAAAGACGTATATTGATTCACAATCCATCGCGCTAGAATTCGTAACGTAGGCCTCATCGGAACCCCAATTCAGCCTTAATGTATAACTTCCAGGGCGGACATACGAAGG